>JBKJKM010000010.1:0-8376 GCA_046597375.1 Acidimicrobiales bacterium
CGCCGAGTTCGAGATCGAAAAGGACGACAAAGCCTTCGGGCGCATCGCCGCCCAGGCGGCCAAGCAGGTCATGAGCCAGCGCGTCCGCGAGGCCGAGCGCGACCAGAAGTACGAGGAGTACGCCGGCCGCGAGGGCGACATCGTCACCGGGATCATCCAGCAGAGCGACAACCGCTACACGCTGCTCGACCTGGGCAAGGTCGAGGCGCTCCTGCCGCAAGCCGAGCAGGTGCCGTACGAGCGCTACGAGCATGGCGCCCGGCTGAAGGCGTACATCGTCGAGGTTCGCAAGACGACCAAGGGCCCCCAGATCGTCGTCTCCCGCACCCACCCGGGCCTCATCAAGCGCCTGTTCGAGCTCGAGGTGCCGGAGATCTCCAGCGGCGTCGTCGAGATCAAAGCGGCGGCCCGCGAGCCGGGTCACCGCACCAAGATCGCCGTCTGGTCGAACGACCCCAACGTCGACCCCGTCGGCGCCTGCGTCGGTGCTCGCGGTGCACGCGTCCGCATGGTGACGAACGAGTTGCGAGGGGAGAAGGTCGACATTGTCCCCTACTCCGAGGACATGCCCGAGTTCGTGATGCGGGCCCTCCAGCCGGCGAAGGTCAAGGAGGTCCGTCTCGACGAGGAGACGGGCACGGCCACGGTGATCGTGCCCGACTACCAGCTGTCGCTGGCCATCGGCAAGGAGGGCCAGAACGCCCGCCTGGCCGCTCGGCTCAGCGGCTGGCGCGTCGACATCAAGTCCGAGACCCAGCTGGTGGAGGAAGAGGAGTACGCCAACCAGGACTGGGCCGAGGGCGAATGGGTCACCGACGAGGCGTCCGGCGAGCTCGTCTGGAAGCCGGCCGAGGGTGGCGAAGCCATGACCATCGATGCCTACTCCCACTCTGGCGACGACGCCCCCGCTGATGCGGAGCCCGAGGCAGCCGACACGCTCGAAGCGGCGGGTGAGGAGCCGGTCGTGGCCGATTCCGACGGCGGCGAGACCGCCTGACGGGCGGCGCGGCTCCCCAGCGCACCTGCATCGGTTGCCGAACGACCGCCGATGCTGGGAAGCTGATGCGTATCGTCCGCTCGGACGACGGCTCGCTGGCCGTCGGGCGGACGCTTCCGGGACGAGGCGCGTGGCTCTGCAACGCGTCCGAGTCCTGTCTGGATCTCGCCCTGCGCCGGAAGGCGTTCGGGCGGGCGTTCCGGGCTCCGATCAGCGACGGAGCCCTCGATTCGCTTCGTGTGTTGTTGCAGGAACATGCGAGGATAGGTAGTCGCGACATGTAACGGTCGTTGTTTCGAGAGGAACCGTCACCCCTTGCCTCAGAAGAAGATCCGCGTCTACGAGCTGGCTCGTGAACTCGGCCTGACCAACAAAGAAGCCGTCGATCTGTGCCTCGCGCTCGGAATCGGCGTGAAGACGCACTCCTCGAGCATCGAGGACGCCCAAGCCGATCGCGCTCGCCGCAAGGCCGATGCCGATGGCCTTCGTCGCGAGGTCTCACCCCCCGAGCCCGAGTCGCCCCGGAAGAAGGCGGCGGCGGCGAAGAAGGCAGCAGCCGCTGCGCCGGCTGACGAGCCCACGCCCGCCGAGCCCGCGGCTGAGGTCGCCTCGACCCCAGCGCCCGTCGATATCCCGCTTCCCGAGGCGATCCGCCCGGCCGCGGCAGCTGCGTCCGGGGCCGCCATGTCGTCGGCTGAAGCGTCGGCGCTGGCCTTCCACGCGGCGGCGACCGACGCCGCCGTCATCGACGCCCGGACGGCGGCGGCGGAGCTCGCCAAGCAGGCTGCACGCGACGATCTCGACGGCGGTGACCTGCCGGCCAGCCGTCCTGTGATGGCACCGAGCCCGGCCCCGCCCGCCCCCTCGGCCAAGATCTCGAGCCGGCCCTCGTCACCGCCACCCCGCCCGCCCGCGCCGCTCGAGCGCCCCGCGGCCGTGGCGCCCCAGACGGCGCCTGCGGCGCCGCCGGCACCGCCGATGGGTGATCGCCCCTCGCCGACGAGCGACCTCGGTCAGCGGCCCGCCGCAGCCGGTCCCGGCGGAGCTGCTCTCCCCGGCAGCCGCGCGACTCCGCCGCCTCCGCCCCGCAAGCCGCCGCTGAGTCAGACGGGCAAGCCGATCCCCCCGCCGCCTGGCACGCCACCCATCTCCCGCACGGGCAAGCCGATCCCGCCCCCGCCCGGCATGGGCGGTCGCCCGATGTCACCCGGCGGCGTCGGCCGTCCTGGCGGCCCCGGCGCGGGCCGACCCGCCGGTGGCGGGTTCCAGCGTCCCGGCGGTCCTCCCGGCGGTGCCGGCCGGCCGTCCTTCGGTGGCGGCGCCGGTGGTCCCGGTGGCGGCGCCGGCCGTCCCGGCGGTCCCGGCGGTGCCTTCGGCGCCCGTCCTGGCGGGCCCGGCGGCCCTGGAGGCCCCGGCGGCCGCCCCGGTGGTGGCCGCTTCGCCGGCGGTGGACGGCGTCGCCGTTCCGGCCGTCGTCGTCGCAACTACGAAGAGCTCGAGGCCCAGGAGCTCACCCGCTACACGCCATCGAGCGCCCCGGTGCCCGAAGGCGAGCTCATCATCGAGCGCGGAAGTACCGCCCAGGAGATCGCACCCAAGTTCAACCGGTCGACGGCCGACATCATCCGCTACCTGCTCCAGCAGGGCGAGATGGTGACCGCCACCATGTCGCTCACGGACGAGCAGATCGAGCTCTGGGCCCTCGAACTCGGCGCCACCATCCGCTTGGTGGACCGCGGTGAGGAGAAGGAAGCCGAGCTCATCGCCAAGTTCTTCGCCGAGAACGACGACGAGGACGAAGAGGGCCAGCGCCCCCGACCTCCGGTCATCACGGTGATGGGCCACGTCGACCACGGCAAGACCTTGCTCCTCGACCGCATCCGCGAGTCCAACGTCATCGCCGGCGAGGCCGGCGGCATCACCCAGCACATCGGCGCCTACCAGGTCGTCAAGGACGGGCGCGAGATCACGTTCATCGACACCCCGGGACACGAGGCGTTCACCGCCATGCGGGCCCGCGGTGCCGAGGCGACCGACATCGTCGTGTTGATGGTGGCGGCCGATGACGGCGTCATGCCGACGACGATCGAGGCCATCAACCACGCCAAGGCAGCCGAGGTGCCGATGGTGGTCGCCATAAACAAGATCGATCGCGAGAATGCCAACGTCGATCGCGTGAAGCAGCAACTTTCCGATCAGGGCCTCGTCCCCGAGGACTGGGGCGGCGACACGATCTGCGTCGAGATGTCGGCGCTGCAGAACCTCGGCATCGACGATCTCCTCGAGCAGCTGCTCCTGGTCGCCGACCTCGAAGAGCTCAGCGCCAATCCCGAGGGCCGCGCCCGCGGCATCGTCCTCGAGGCCAACCTCAACGTCGGCCAAGGTCCAGTCGCCACCGTGTTGGTGGAGTCGGGCACGTTGCGGGTCGGCGACATGCTCGTCGCCGGCGCCGCCTGGGGCAAGGTCCGAGCCCTCATCGACGACAAGGGCAACCGCGTCAAGGAAGCCATGCCGTCAACACCGGTTCAGGTGCTCGGCCTCTCTGACGTCCCCCTGGCCGGCGACGAACTGCGGGCCACGATCGACGACAAGACGGCCAAGACGGTCGCCGAAGCCCGTTCGCAGCGCCGTCGTTTCGCCAACCAGGCGGGCACGGCGTCGGCTACGGGCACGGGCGCCAAGCTCGAGGACATCTTCGAGCAGATCCAGCGAGGCGAGAAGGCCACGCTGAACCTGATCCTCAAGGCCGACATGCAGGGCTCGCTCGAAGCGGTCACCCAGTCGATCCAGAAGCTCGAGCGCGACGAGGTCAAGGTCGGCTTCGTCCACCGTGCCGCCGGCGGCATCACCGAGAACGACATCAGCCTGGCCGCCACCTCCGGGGCCACGATCATCGGCTTCAACGTCCGACCCGACCGCAAGGCCCGCGACATGGCCGGTCAGCAGGACGTGGAGATCCGCACCTACGAGATCATCTACAAGCTCCTCGAAGACCTCGAAGCGGCCATGGTCGGCATGTTGAAGCCGGAGTACGAGGAAGTCGTCACCGGCGACGCCGAGGTCCGGATGATCTACTCGACGCCTCGCGGCAAGGTCGCCGGTTGCTACGTGCTCAATGGCACGATCGCCCGCAACTCCAAGGTCCGGTACCTGCGCGAAGGCACGATCATCTGGAAGGGCACGCTGCCCTCGCTGCGTCGCTTCAAGGACGACGTCCGGGATGTGGCCGCCGGATTCGAGTGCGGCATCATGCTCTCGGACTTCCAGGATCTCCGCGAGAACGACGTGATCGAGACCTACGAGGAGCGGGAGATCCCCCGCACGTAGTGGCGCCACCCAACCGCCGGGGCCGCTCGTCCCACACCCGCCGCTACCCCCGTACGGCCCGCCTCAACGAGGTGCTGCGCGAGATCCTGGCGGAAGCTCTCGAGCACATCAGTGGCAATGACGATCGCCTCGAATTGGTGACGATCACGGGCATCGAGTGTGATCCCGATCTTCGTCAGGCGACGGTCTTCTACAGCGCGCGCACCGAAGGTGCCGAAGAAGCGTTGCAACAGAATCGCGTCCGCCTCCAAGCCGCCATCGCCAAGGAGACCCGGCTCAAGCGGACGCCGCAACTTTCGTTCATCGTCGACTCGGGCGTGACGACGGGTTGGCGCATCGAGGAACTGTTGAAGGGACTGGAAGAGCGGGATGAGGCCGGGGACGAGTGAGGATCTCGACGCTGCCGTAGCAGCGATCGGCGGGGCCACATCGCTGGCCCTTGCCTGCCACCTCGGCCCGGACGGCGACGCCCTCGGATCGATGTTGGCGCTGCATCACCTGGCCATCGCCCAGGGAGTGCCCTCGGTGGCGTCGTGGTCGGAGCCGTTCGTCGTGGCGCCGCACTACACGTTTCTCCCCGGCCTCGACCTGGCGACGCCACCGGCCGAGTTCCCCGACTCGCCGGCCGTGATGGTCACCTTCGACTGCGGTTCGATCGGTCGCCTCGGTGACCTTGCCCTCCCAGCGAAGGCGGCGACCCAGCTGGTGGTACTCGACCACCATGTGTCCAACGACCGGTTCGGGTCCATCAACGTGGTCGACGTCGAAGCCGCCGCAACGGCCGTGGTCGTGCGAGAGCTGGCCCGCCGGCTCGGCTGGGAGCTCACCCGCGACGCCGCCCTCTGCCTCTACACGGGGTTGGTGACCGACACGGGCCGGTTCCAATACGACAACACGACGCCCGAGGTGTTCGAGCTGGCGCGTGAGCTTTCCACCTTCGACCTGCCGATCGCCCAGCTCACCCGGCAGCTCTTCGAGAAGCACACCTTCCGCTACCTCACGATGGTTGGCGCCTGCCTGGCCCGGGCCGAGCTCGACCACGAGCTCGGCTTCGTGGCGACCTGGGTGACCAAGTTCGACCTCGACGGTTTCGACGTGGGCATCGATGAGACCGAGGGCCTCATCGACCTCGTCCGGCGCACGTCAGAGGCCGAAGTGGCTTGCGTCTGCAAGGAGACCGACGAGGGCATCCGGGTCTCTCTCCGGTCGGTGTCGGATCTCGACGTTGGCGCCGTCGCCGCCCGCTTCGGCGGCGGAGGCCACCAGTACGCCGCCGGCTTCGTCGCGCCCTACCCCGTCACGGGTGTGCTCGACGGCATCAAGGCGGCCATCCGTGAGCAGCGCGCCATCCAAGCCGACCGTTGATCGACGGGCTGGTCGTCGTCGACAAGGAGGCGGGTTGGACGTCGCACGACGTCGTCGCCAAGCTCCGAGGCAGGTACCGCCAGAAACGGGTGGGCCACTCGGGCACGCTCGACCCCGATGCCACGGGTGTCCTGCTGGTCGGCCTGGGCCGCGTCACCCGTCTGCTCCGCTACCTGACCGACCTGCCCAAGACCTACACCGGCGAGGTCGTGCTCGGGGTCGCGACGTCGACGCTCGACTCGTCGGGTGAGACGACGGGGGAGTGGGACATGGGCGGCGTCGACCTCGACGCCGTGCGAGGGGCGGCCGTGGCGTTGACGGGGCCGATCCTGCAGGTGCCGCCGATGGTGTCGGCGCTGAAGGTCGGCGGGAAGCGGCTCCACGAACTGGCTCGCGCCGGCATCGAGGTCGAACGGAAGGCGCGTCCGGTGACCGTCCATCGATTCGGCGTCTCCGCAACCGACCAGCCGCTCGTGTTCGCCGTGGAAGTCGAGTGCTCCTCCGGCACGTACATCCGCACGCTCGCCGCCGACCTCGGCGCCGCCCTCGGCGGCGGAGCTCACCTCCGCAACCTCCGTCGCACGGCCATCGGGTCGTTCTCGATCGACCAGGCCCGCCCGCTCGAGGTGCTCACCGAGGAGCACGTGCTGGCACCAGCCGAGGCCCTGCGCGACTACCCCTCGGTCGAGATCGACGCCGACGGGTTGGTGGCGGTCGGCTTCGGCCGCGCCATCGCCGGCCTGCCCGAAGGCATGGTCGGCCTCCGCAATGCCATCGGCGATCTCGTCGCCGTCTACGAGGACGGCAAGCCCGCCGTCGTGCTGGCCCCGGCCTGAGCCTTCCCCGATCTACGCGCGATTCGCTGCCCCAGAGGCCCCGGAGCGCGCGTAAATCCGGGGTGGGTAGCCTCGCCGGCGTGGAGGTCATCACCGATCCAGCGTCGTGCCCCCATCCCCCCGGCGGCGCCGTGGTCACGATCGGTGTGTACGACGGCGTGCACCTCGGTCACCGGGCGCTGATCGGACGGGTACGGGCGATGGCGACGGAGCTCGGCGCGTCGAGCGCTGTCGTCACCTTCGATCGCCATCCCGCCACCGTCGTCCGTCCGGACTCGGCGCCGTTGCTGTTGACCGATCTCGAGCAACGTCTGGAGCTCCTCGGCGACACCGGGGTCGACTACACGCTGGTGATCCGATTCGACCAAGAGCGGTCAACGGAGTCGGCGGAGGACTTCGTGCGCGACGTGCTCGTGGGTTGCCTCGGGGCCCGGGCCGTCGTCGTCGGTCACGACTTCCACTTCGGACGCAATCGCGGCGGCAACGTGGCGATGCTCCAGGAGATGGGCGCCGAACTGGGCTTCGACGTCCTCGGCATCAACCTGGTGGCTGATGACGACGCCAGCGAGGTGGTCAGCTCGACCCGCATCCGGGTGTTGTTGGGCGGCGGTGACGTCGCCGGCGCCGCTCGCCTCCTCGGCCGGCCCCACGAAGTGCGGGGCGTCGTGCAGCACGGCGACGCTCGAGGCCGCGAGCTCGGCTTCCCGACGGCCAACGTGGCCGTGCCCGCTGATGTCCTCCTTCCGGCCGACGGGATCTACGCCGGCTGGTACGAGCGCCCCGACGGCACGGTTCACGCCACGGCGATGTCCCTCGGACGCCGACCGACGTTCTACGTCGACGCCGAGCTGAGCCTGCTCGAGTGCTACCTCCTCGACTTCGAAGGCGACCTCTACGACGAAGCCGCCCGGGTCCGCTTCGTCGAACGCCTCCGAGGCGAGGTCAAGTTCGACTCGATCGACGACCTCGTCAAACAGATGGCCCAGGACGTCGCCGACGCCCGGGAGCTGCTTCGTTAGCTCATTCGTCGGCGGGTGGGCGGCGGGTGCGCTTGATGACGCCGCGTCGCTTCTTGGTCTCGAGGCGGCGCTGTTTGGACGCCCGGGTGGGAGCCGTCGGTCGCCGCGTCCGCTCGACCCGCAGCGCCTCGGCCAGGCGGGCTCGCAACCGTTCGAGGGCGAGCTCCCGGTTCCGGAGCTGGGAGCGCTCGTCGTCAGCGACCACCCGCACGACCTCACCCAACCGCTCGATCAAGCGCTCGCGGTGCAGCTCCGACAACGACGGTGAGGCTCGCACGTCGAAGCGCACCTCGGCCCGGGTGTTCGATCGGTTGGCGTGCTGGCCGCCAGGGCCTCCGCTCGGGGTGAAACGCCACTCGAGCTCGGCCAGGGGGATGACACACGAGCGGGTCACCCGCAACATGCCCTCGTCGCCCGCCGTCGTCCCCGCCATGTCCCGACGGTACTGGCCGAGTCGCTCCCCGCCGGGACCGCTGCTACCCTGGGGCCAGCTCCGGCAGCGTGCCGGCGCCACGCATTGGCGAATTTTCCCCCGAGGTACCACTGCATGCCCGAAAAGTCAGCGACGATTTCCGAGTACCGGACGCATGAGACCGATACCGGATCGCCCGAGGTGCAGATCGCACTCCTCACGGAGCGCATCAACCGCCTCAACGAGCATCTGAAGGTGCACAAGCACGACTTCCACACCCAACGTGGGTTGCTGAAGATGGTCGGCCAGCGCAAGCGGCTCCAGGCCTACCTTCGCAAGGTGGACATCGAGCGACTGCGGGAGATCAACGCCCGCCTCGGACTTCGCCGCTAAGTTGCATCTCGACCGCCCGGACGGGCG
>JBKJKM010000171.1:0-14543 GCA_046597375.1 Acidimicrobiales bacterium
CGGCCTGTCTGGGTCGGCGCTCGACAACAGGCCGCAAACGGTGATCCTCAGCTCATTGCTCGTGACCGTCGCGCGGCACTCGCTGGTGCTCTGGGCTTGCGTCGGCCCTGGCGCCACGAAGACGCCGGCGGCGGCGAGGAGGCCGAGTGTCGCGGCGACGAGACAACGGCGGTACCTCATGCCGGGGCGCCCGACCCCTTGATGAGCGTGGCCTGGACGTAGAGACGGCGGGAAGCCGAGCCCTTGGGATGGCAGGTCGTAAGGGTGAGGAGCTGCCGGGACACGTCGTTGGCCACGATGGAGAGCTCGGTGGGGAGGACGATCTTCGGCTCGACCGTGATCTCGTAGGTGCACGAGCCAACGGGGGTCTCGAGGATGACGACGTCGCCGGTCTTGAGCCGATCGAGCTCGCCGAAGGGTTTGCCGTAGGTCGTGCGGTGGCCGGCGATGGCCACGTTGCCGACCTCACAGGGAAGGGGGGTGTCCGGATAGTGCCCGGCGCCAGCCCGGAGGGCGCTGGCCGAGGTGCCTTCCACGACCACGGTGTCGACGCCGATGGCCGGGATCTTGATGCGCGTGAGCGGGTCGCCGTCGACGAGTTGGCGCTTGCGGTAGGCCTGCTGCACCTCGGGGCTGGCGATCTCGCGGTCGAGCCGGCTCTGCACGCGATCGCGGTACAGGTTCGTATAGACGGGGTACCCGAGCACGCCGACGGCCGTGACCAACAAGATTCCGGACAGGCCGGACAGGCTCCGCCGGGCCCAGGGCCGGGTACGGAGGAAACGGATCAATCCATCCATCGGGCCATCACCTCCAAGGGTTGGAGCGTACTGAGCGCCCCGGGGCCAATGGCCCCGGGGCGCTCGCTTCCGTCGTGCAGTGTGATCCGCTCAGCTGTTGCGGGAAATCGCCCGGCGGGCGAGCACGGCCAACGCCAGGCCGGCGGCGCCGGCCATCGGCAGCCACGGGGTGCCGCCCGTGCGCGGGAGCTCACGCGGCAGGTCAAAGGTGGGGACGTTGGGCGTCGGGGGCGAAGCGACGTCGCTCACCGCCGAGACGCAGCCAGCGGAGGCCTCGGCGTGGGCGAGGTTGGCCAGGAGGCCCCCCGTCAGCGGGGCAGCCACGGTTCCGATGTTCTGCAGGGCGTGGATCTTCACGCCGTCAGCGACCGCGGAGGCCGAGCGGTCGGGGTTGACCTTGCTGGAGCCGGCGCCGACCACGATCTCCGTCTGGATGGGGGTACCGGGGAAGAGGACGACCGTCGAACCCGGCGTGACGGTGAGCTCACCGTTCGTCAGGGCCACCGTCGGATCGATCGGCGTGCCGGTCGCAATGGCCCCCACGGCGGCGGGCAGGGCAATCGTCGGCAGCTGGTCGGTGGCGAGATTCGGCAGGATCGCCGCCAGCGGATTGGAGAACTTCACCCGGACGATGGCGGGGTCGAACGACGGCACGGCGTTCCCCGAGCCGAGGTCGCAGATGACCTTGGCATTTGCGCGGGCCACCGTGATCGTGACGAGCGGCTCACCGATGGGCACGCCGTTGAGGGTGGCGTTCGGAAGCAGGCGGATGACCGCGCCCGAGGCCGTGGACTCCGAGGTGACCGTCGAACCGGCGACGGACACGCCCGAGGTGGACGAGCCAATGTCGCCGTTGAGCGTCTGCGTAGCCGCCAGGCTCTGGGCGAGAGCCTGGACCTCATTGGTGACGGCGCAGCCGACCGGCTTGAGCGGGGAGTCCGGGATGCCGGCGCAGATCGAGGTGAGGACCGTCGTCAGCGTGGAGGTGATGGGCGCGGTGACCGGAATCTGCGTGAGAACCGTATTGAGGTCGACGCCGATGCCGGCGACCATGCCGGTGGCCGAGGCGACGGACTCGGCGCCCGTACCGGTGGCGCTGGCTTGGCCGCATCCGAGGCCGATGTCGACGGGCACGGCGCCGAGGGCGGCCGGCGGAAGGACGACGGCGCACGTCTCGGGAACCGTCTGAGGCGGGGGATTCGACGCCTTCGCCTGACCTTGGATACCGAGCGGCGAGACACCACCGGTGCCTTCAGCCGAGCCCGTGCCATCCGAAGCGGCCTTCGCCACCGAAGAACCCGCCGTGAGCCCCTGGTTGGCCAACGTGAGCTTGAGGGCATATCCCGACGCAATGCCGATGTAGCCGGCCGGCGAGGCCGCTGACGCGGCAGGACCACTGGCCACGGCGCTGAGCAGGATGCCGGCGACCGCCAGCCCTCCAACTCGTCGAATCGAACGCATGTTGCTCCTCGCCGTCTGGGCCCCCAAACGGCGGGGCCGTGATAGTACCGAGTGGACGATCGCGCCGCCTACTTGGTGGTGTCCCCAGAATTCGCTTCGGGCCGGGGCGTTTCCTGCCCCATATCTGACTCGGCGCGCATATTCTTCACCTTAAGTGCCCGATTCCTCACGCATCGCGGCATTTGCCCGCAGGTGGACATCGGGCAGCAGCGCGCCGATGAGCGGGAGATCGGTGGGCGACCGGTAGGTCACCTCGATGCGCACCGTGGTCGTGGCAGCCCCGCCAAAGGTTCGCTGATCGACATCGAGACGTCCTGGTTCCAGATCCGAAGCGCTGCCGAGCACGGCGTGCCTGGCCGACGCCGGGGCGCCGTCGACCGCCGCCGCCCTGGCGCCGGCCCTGGCCGCGTGAACAACCAGGACCTGGTCTCGGGCGACCAACGTCACCTGGACAACCGCGAGGAGCAGCATCACGATCAGGGGAAGGACGAGAGCCACCTCGACGGCCGCCTGGCCCTCGTCCCCGTCCCTTCCCACTACGGCTTGGTCTTGGCCGTCAACTGGCCGAAGACGACGTCGAGCAATCGGCCGATGAGGTTGGTCTTGGTGGCCCAGGCCACGACGAGGAGGGCGATGGCGGCGGCGCCGAGGAGGACGAGGGCGTACTCGGCCGTCGCCTGGCCGGCCTCATCGGCGTCGCTCGTCGCTCGTCGTCCGGCGAGGACGATGAGAAGCCGTACTTGGAGGACCAGGACGATGGACGTGGTGGTGGACATGAGGTGTTCCCTTCGCAGTGCGGTTGGAGGCGCGTAACTCAAAGGCGCAGGGCCCGGAGGCCGCCGGCGATCAGGGGGGCGACGGTCAGGAGACCGAAGGCGGGGAGTATGCAGGTGACGAGGGGAAACAGGAGCTTCACGGGCAGGCGGCGAGCCGATTCCTCGGCCCGGCGTTGCCGGCGTCGCCGGGCGTCGTCGGCCAACCGATCGAGGGTTGGGCCGAGCGCCGTCCCGTAGCGCTCGGCGTCGAGGAGCGCGGCGAACAACGGCCGGGTGGCGGTGCCGCCGCTTCCTAGGCGCGACGGCATCCGCTCGAGGATCTCGCCGAGCCGGGCGCCAGAGGCCAAGGCCCCGTCGACCTCGGCCAACACGGTGCGCAGCGGGCCGGGAGGCGCCCGGCTGGCCACGGCCAAGGTGGCCAGGCGGACGTTCAGGCCGGCGGCGACCCCGACGGCGTAGAGGTCGATGACATCGGGGATCCCGGCCTCGATGGCCCGCCGCTCCCGTGCCGATCGTCGGTGGGCGGACAACTCGCCGATGCCGGGCCATGCGGTCGGTCGAGGCACGCTGGTCGTCGGTGATGGCGCGCCCCGGACGATCGGCGGCCGGCACGAGCGGAGCCAGGCGACGAGCAGGGCCGCCCAGGCCAGCGCGAGTGCGGTCACGCCGAAGCGCTCCGGCAGAGGCGGGCCATCCACCACGCGCCGAGTCCGTCGAGGGAGAGGCCGCCGACGACGAACGAAACGCCGGCGGGCGACCGGAGAAAGGCGGCGGTGCGGGCATCAGCGGCAGCGGCGAAGGCACCGAAGGCGAGGGGGGCCAACGCGATGACAATGGCCGAGGCCCTGGCCTGAGACGAAAGCGATCGGGCCTCGTCGACGACCGACTGACGCACCCGCAGCGTCGCCGCGACCCCGTCGAGTGCCCTCGCCGGCGACCCGCCGCTCTCCGCCGCCATCGCGAGGGCGGCCGCCGCCAGTTGCACGGCGGGCCGGTTGCCATCCGCCCAGTCGTCGAGGGCGGCGCCGACCCCGACGACAGGGATGAGCGCGCGGAGCCGGAGCCACGGCTCCGCCAGCGCCGTCGCCGACGGCTCGGCTCCGGCAATGGCCTGGGCCAGCGAACCTCCGGCGCGGAGCTGCCGAGCGACCTGCTCCAAGACGTCGGGGAGTTCGCGATCGGCGGCGGCCGCCCACCTCGACGGCGCCGAGCGGCTGGTGGCGACCCCGGCAGAGACAACTACGGCGATGCCGGCCAAGACGGCCACGGGACCGCCTACCGCCCACGCCAGCGACGCTGCGCTCAGGGCGACGGCGGCCGCCATGCGATTCGACGGAGGACCGAAGGGCAGCGCCAGCGAATCCCACCACGAGGTCGTCGTGGGCGATCCGAGCGACGGACCGTCGAGCAACTGTCTCAGGCGGCGGCGCACCACAGCATCGGCGCTCATCGCAAGCGGGCCCGGGTCATGGCGGCGACGACACGGTCGCCCAGCACGACGGGGCGGACGCCACGACCATCGACCTCGCCCACCGCCACGATCCGGCGAGATCCCCGCTGATCGCCGGCACGCACAACCTGCACGACCAGATCGACGGCGGCGTCGAGCTGGTCTCGCACGGCGGCCAGCGGCAACCCGACGCCGGCCAGCAGCACCATGGTTTCGAGCCTGCGCAGGGCATCGTCGCAGCCATTGGCGTGACACGTCGTCATCGATCCCTCGTGGCCGGTGTTCATGGCTTGCAACATGTCGAGGGCCTCGGGCCCGCGGCACTCGCCGACGATGATGCGGTCGGGGCGCATGCGCAACGCGTTGCGGACCAGCTCGCGCACCGTCACCCGGCCGGCCCCTTCGGCGTTGGCCGGACGGCTCTCGAGCCGCACGACGTGATCCTGCGGCAACCGCAGCTCGGCCGCGTCCTCCACCGTGATGATGCGGTCGCCGGCGGGGATGGCGGCGGCCAACGCGTTCAACAGCGTGGTCTTCCCCGCTCCGGTGCCACCGGCGACGACGATGTTGGCGCCCCCGGCCACGGCGGCGTCCAGAAGGTCGCCGACGGTGCCGGTGGTGAAGGCGCGGAGCGGCACGGCTCTGGCCCGGAACCTTCGGATGGTGAGGCACGCCCCGTCGATGGCGAGCGGGGGGACGACCGCGTGCACACGCGACCCATCGGGCAACCGCGCGTCGACGAGGGGTGACGAGCGGTCGGCCCGCAGACCAAGCGGAGCAACGATCCGCTCGATCAGGCGCTCGACCTCGGCGGGGGCCAGGACGACGGCCGTCCGCTCCAGCCGGCCGGCCCGCTCGATCCAGACAGCGCCACCACCGTTGACGAGCACGTCGCTCACGTCGTCGTCGGCCAGCAGGGACTCGAGCGGTCCGAGCCCCTCTACGGCAGCCACGACCTCGGCCACGGCCACGGCCACGTCGGCCTGGGAAAGGAGGGGCGCCTCCTGTCGGACGAGATCGGTCACGACGGCGATCTCGGCCCGACCTCTGCCCTCGCCGACCAGGCGCGCCTGGACCCGCTCGACGACACTCATGCTGCGGCCCGCAACGCCGACGCCAAGAGACGCGGGAGGCGAACGCCGAGGAGTCCGGCGTCGACGCAACGGGCGATGGCAGGGTCCCACGGGACGATGGCCTGGACGGGCACGCCCAGCACGTCCTCGATGTCGGCGGCGTCGAGCGACCGCTTGGGCTCCTCGACGATCACGATGCCCGACGGGCGCGCCGGCGCCGCCAGTGCCCGCCGCAGCGCCAGGTAGCACGGACGGAGGACGAGAAGAGAGAGCGTCGAGGCGGCGGCCAGTTCGCAGGCGAAGCCTGACGGCGGCCCCGCATCGACCACCACGACCTCTCGCTCCGCAACCCCCGAGAGCAGGCGGTCGACCGCTCCATCGACCGCCAGCGGCAGCGAGGCCGTGCCCCGTCCCACCAGGGACAAGCCCGGTGTCGCCGGCACGATCAGCCGCTCGAGCGCCGCCGGCCCCATCTCCAACGGGGCGGCCAGCCAGTCGGCCAATCCTGGACCGCCGATCTCGGGCAGTCCCAGGGCACAGGCGGCATCGCCGCCCGCATCGATCAACAACGCGCCCTCGTCGAGACGGCGGGACAACAAGACGGCGAGTGCAGCGGCGACCACGGTGGTGCCGCTGCCGCCTTTCACGGACCAGCAGGTGACGAGCACGTTGACGCAACTCCCTCGGGGCCTCGGGGCCCGGCGATGGGGGATTCGACGAAGGGGGAAGCGTCGAGTGCGTCTGGTGTCGAACCTACGTCTCTGGCGCACCGCGAGCAAGGGCCAGTTTCGGCCGGGTCGTGACGTGGTAAACGGGAAGCATGCCTTGGTGGGTTCTGCTGATTTCGCTCCCGGTGGCGCTGCTCATCCCGTGCGCGATGCTCCTGCTTTCAGACATCGCCGAGAAGCGAGTGCTGTCGCCGCAGTCACTCATTCGCTCGACGGCCAAGGCCCGCCGCAGCAGCCCGGAGTTGGCGGAGTCGCTCGTCGCCCGAGAGTTCGAACGACTGCTCAAGGACGCGCAACGGCGGTAGATTCGCCCGCCACGATGGAGGCGGCGTTCTTCGACCTGGACAAAACGGTCATCGCCAAGGCATCGATGATCGCCTTCGGCCGACCGTTCTATCGGGAAGGGCTGATCTCCCGATCCCTCGTGTTCCGCAGCCTTTGGGGCCAGCTCGTCTACATGCACCTGGGCGCCAGCGAGGAGAAGCTGGCTCGCATGCGCGAGTCGGTGCTGGCGCTCACCAAGGGATGGGACCAGAGCCACATCCGGCGGATCGTGGCGGAGACCCTCGAGGCCGTCGTCGAGCCGATCATCTACGCCGAGGCGGCCGACCTGATCGAGGAGCACCGGGCTGCCGGGCGGTTGGTGGTCATCATCTCGGCCTCACCGTCGGAGATCGTCGAACCGCTCGGTCGGTACCTCGAGGTCGACCGCGTGATCGCCAGCGAGGCGCTGGTCGACGAGGAAGGGCGCTACACCGGGGAGATGGCGTTCTACGCCTACGGCCCGCACAAGGCCGAGGCCATGAGGACGCTGGCCGAGGACGTGGGCATCGACCTGCAGGCCTCGTACGCCTACTCCGACTCCGCCACCGACATCCCGATGCTCGAGGCCGTGGGTCATCCGGTCGTGGTCAACCCCGACCGCGCCCTGGCGCGCTGGGCCAACCAGCACGATTGGGAGATTCGTCAGTTCACCAAGCCGGTGCGGCTCCGGGACCGGTTCCGGGTGCCGGCCGCTCCACCGCCCCGCACGGCGGTCGCCGGCGCAGGCCTCGTCGGGGCGGTGGTGGGTGCCTTCGTGTGGTGGCGGCTCCGGTCCAGCCTCGACCCGTCACCCGACCCACCCGAGAAGACTCAGTCGACCCGCAACTTCTTGGCGGCGACGAAGCCGAGGCTGATCAGGATGGCCAGGAGCAGAAGCTTCTTCATGCCGTGACGTTAGGCGGGCGAGGCCGATCCTGATCGGGCCCTCACACTTCCCTCACCTCGGATGCCGACGATGCGGGACATGGAACCCCTCCGTGAGGATCTTTCCCCTCGACCGGCCCTCCTGGTCGCCGCCGTCACCTCGGGACTCGCCGGCCTCGTGCACGCCGCCGCAGCCGGATCGCACAGGGACGAGCGCACGCTCGTCCGTCTCTTCGCCATCGTCGCCCTTGCGCAGGTCGGATGGGCCCTGGTGGCGTGGGGCCGGCCGCATCGCATGCGCCTCGTCCTCGTCGCCGGCATCGCCATCAACATCGGCTGTGCAGGAGCGTGGGGGCTCACCCGCGTTACGGGCCTTCCGATCGACGGTCTGCGGGTAGCCGAATCCGCCGGCCCCCAGGACCTCGGCGCCGCCCTGCTCGCTCTCGTCTCCGTCGGAGCGGCGATCACCGCCCTGGTCCTGCCGGCCACCCCAGCTCGGCGAGCGGGAACCGTCGGCCGGGTGGCGCTGGTGGCCGCCTCGCTCGTCGTCGGGTTCCCCCTCGTCGCATCGGCCGGCACCCACGCCCACGTCGACGCCCACGGCGACACCCACGGAGCGGCGGCCGGCGCCGTTGCCCACGGTGCCGGCGGACATGCCCACGCCGGCGTCGGCGCCATCGCGGCGACGGGGCCCGTCACGTCGCTTGACGACCCACGCCTTTCGCCCGCCCAACAGGAGGCAGCCCAGTCGCTGCTCGAGCGCACGACCGCCGCCGTGCTCACCCGCTATCCGACGCGCCAAGCCGCCCTCGCCGCCGGCTACCGGACGATCGGCGACGGCCGCCGTCCCGGATCGTTCGAGCACCTCGTCAACTCCTCGTATCTGACCGACGGCCGCACCCTCGACCCGACACGCGTCGAGTCGTTGGTCCTGGCCGTCGGAGCTGACGGCACGAAGACCGTGGCCTCGGCCATGTACATCCTCGAGTCGGGCTCGACGATGGCCGACGTACCCGACATCGCCGGTGAGCTGACCGTCTGGCACGACCACCAGAACCTGTGCTGGAAGGACGATCGCATCGCCGGCGTCGTCCGCAGCGGGCGCTGCGTCCCGGGCGGCGAGCTGCGGGCCACCGCCCCGATGCTCCACGTCTGGCTCACGCCCCAGACCTGCGGACCATTCAGTGGGATCGAGGGCCACGGCCAGACCAGCACCGAGAGCTGCGGCCACGGCCATTGAGACGATGCGACCATGGACACCGATGACCGACGGGACCATCGTGGTGGTGGAGGACGATCCGAACATCGCCGACCTCCTCGACGCCTACCTGCGCCGGGCCGGTTTCCGGGTTCTCCTGGCCGCGGACGCGACCACCGGGCTCGACCTGATCGCCACGGCAATGCCGCGCCTGGCCGTGCTCGACGTCGGCCTTCCCGGCGACCTCGACGGGTTCGAGGTCTGCCGCCGGTTGCGGGCGCAGCCGTCGACCCGTTCGCTCCCGGTGCTGTTACTCACGGCCCGGGCCGATGAGATGGACCGCGTCACCGGCCTCGAACTGGGCGCCGACGACTACGTCACCAAGCCATTCTCCCCACGAGAAGTGGTGTTGCGGGTGCAGGCGCTGCTGCGTCGCAGCGGTGGCGAATCGACAACTGCGCCGACGGTGCTCGAGGTCGGAGACGTCGCCGTCGATCTCGGGCGGCGCGAGGTGCGCCTGGCTGGCGCGCCGGTGGCGATGGCGACGCGCGAGTTCGAGCTGTTGCGGGTGCTGATCGAGAACCTCGGATTGGCGCTGACACGACGCCAACTTCTCGACGCAGCGTGGGGCTACGACTGGTATGGCGACGACCGGACCGTCGACGTCCACGTTCGTCAGCTGCGCAAGAAGCTCGGTCCGACGCTGCCGCTGGCAACGGTGTGGAGCGTCGGGTACCGGCTCGGATGACGCGCCGACTCACCCTGGCTCTCATCGTGGCGGTGGCGATGGCGCTGGCGCTGGCCGGCGTCGGCACCCTCGTGCTCGCCGGCCTCGGCGACCGCCGGGATGCGCGCGCCCGGCTCGAGTCGCAAGCCGACGACACGGCCGAGCTGATCGGATTCCTCGGGACGCGCGCTCCCGGCGCGTTGCCCGCAATCCGCCGTTCTCTGCAAGTGGACGGCGTCGTGATCGCGCCATTCGACCGTGCCGACGCACGGGCCGGTTCGGTGGCGTGGCTGCCCGAGGGCCTGACCCTCGGATCGTCCCGCTCGGCCGCCCTCGCCGCGGGCGAGGCGGTCAGTTGGGTCGACGGCACGACGATCGTGGCCGCCGCCGTCGTGCCGAGGCGGGCCAGCGCCCAGGTCGTGGTGGTGCAGAGCGAGGTGCCGGTCGTCCCCCGCAACCTCACGCGATGGCTGGCACTCGCCTCCCTTCTCGCACTCGGCCTCGCCGCCGGCGGTGGCGTCGTGCTGGCGCGACGCGTGACCCGACCGCTGCGCAGCCTCGACGACGCCGCTCAGAGGATCGCCGCCGGCGACCTGACGACGCGCGTGGATGTGCCCGTCACCAACGACGAGCTGGCCGACCTGGCCCGCTCGGTCAACGGAATGTCGGCGGCGTTGCAACGATCGCGAGACCACGAACGCAGCTTCCTGCTGTCGATCTCCCACGACCTGCGGACGCCGCTCACGTCGATCCGCGGCTACGCCGAGGCCATTGCCGACGGTGCGGCCGCCGACGACCAACGGGCGGCGACCGTCATCCTGTCGGAGTCGCGTCGGCTCGAGCGCCTCGTCGCCGACCTTCTCGAGTTGGCCCATCTCGACGCCCAGCGCTTCTCCCTTCGTCCCGTCGACGCCGACATCGCCGAGATCGTGGAGGAAGCCGCCGAGGCGTTTCGGCCCGCCTTCGAGGAGGCCGGCGTCGGGCTCGACGTCGCCGTGACCGGTCCGCTGCGCGCCATCGTCGATCCCGATCGGCTCGGGCAAGTGGTGGCCAACCTGGTCGAGAACGCACTGAAGCACGCGGACCGAAGCGTGCAGGTCGTCGCTCGATCGACGTCTGACGCGCAACGCATCGAGGTCGTCGACGACGGCGCCGGCATACCGCACGACGAGCGCGATCGCGTCTTCGACCGGCTCTACGCCGGCCAGCGGGTGTCCCTTCGCCAGGTCGGGAGTGGACTTGGCTTGGCCATCGTGGCCGAGCTCGTCGAGGCCATGGGCGGCGCCGTCCGCTGCACGTCGACGGCCGGCGGCGGGACGACGATGTCGGTCGAGGTGCCGCGCCCGACCTAGCGCCGACGCTACGGCGTGGGGAGCTCGAGTCCTCGGGGCACGCCGGGCGTCGGGAGCGCCTGCACCCGCCGGCGGATGTCGGCCGCCCGTTCCTGGTCGTCGGGAGTGCGGGCCGGGATGACGACGCTCGTCCGCGAGGCGTACTCGCGATGGGCGAGGAGGAACTCGGGAAGGTCGTCGTAGCGGCACGTCTGGGCGAGCTCGGCCACCGCCTCGAGCGGCACGGCCTCGCGCATCTCGTCCCACCGGCCTTGCAACGACAGCGCGTGGAGCTTCTGGCCGAGCTCCTCGAGCCCGTGGAGCTCGAGGACCTTGTGGTACGTGCGCGTCGACCCGTAGAACGAGAGGGTCTGGCGCATGGCGAGCAACTTCTCCTCGATCTCCTTCTCGTCGTCGTAGAGCACGAGGTAACCGCTGGCTGCGATCTCGAGGTCGGACCAGCTGCGTCCGGACGACACGAGCCCGTTGCGGATGGCCGGCAGCATCACCTCGCGCAAGTACTTGTCCGACATGATCCCGCCGTGGGGCAGGATCACGTCGGCCAGCTCCCCACCCACACGGGCCATGCCCGGGCCAACCATCGCCAGTCCGATCTTGGGATAGGCGACGTCGAGCGGGCCCGGATCGAAGTTGGGGCTCATCAACGTGTAGCGGTACTCGTTCCCGACGAACGCCGGCGCCGTGCGGTGCTGCCACGAGTCCCAGATGGACCGCACCATGGTGATGTACTCGCGCATGCGGGGCGCCGGAGCCGACCAGGTGCCGCCGAATCGCCGCTCGTTATGGCCCTTGACCTGGCTCCCGAGGCCGAGGCTGAAGCGACCGTCCGAGAGATGGTGGATGTCCCACGCTTCCATGGCCAGCACCATCGGGCTGCGGGGGAAGGCCATCGTCACCGAGGTCTGCAGCTCGACGCGTTCGGTCGTCGTGGCGGCCAGGGCCATCGTGAGCATGGAGTCGTGAGCGAGCTCGCCGCAGGAGATGATGTCGAAGCCCGCCTCCTCGGCTCGGCGCGCCGCCGCCGGCACACCCTTGGGCCATCCCCCGACACCGGTCACGATCTTCATGAGGCGGACGGTAGCCCCGTCGCGATCGGCGATCTAGGAGACGAGGCCGAGGTCCTCGTAGCTCCCGAGCACCTCGTCGGTCGGGCCACCAAGCCATTCCAGCGCTTCGGCGTACATCGAGCGCGGGTCGATGGTGGCACCAAGGTCGCCGTCGACCAGGTGGGCGAGATCCGCCGTGCCGACGACCCCTTGGTGTACGCCCCCGCCCAGCAGAAACTGACAACCACCGAGCCCGTGGTCGGTGCCGCCGCTTCCGTTCTCGGCCACCCGCCGGCCGAACTCGCTCGTCGTCATCACCAACACGTCGTCGGCCAGCCCGGCGTCGGTCACCGTCTTCCAGAACGATGCCAGCCCGGTCGCGAGGTCACCGAGGAGCGTCGCGTGGGTTGCGGCTTGGTCGGCGTGGGTGTCGAAACCACCGACCCCGGTGGTGATGACCTCGATGCCGAGACGGCGGACGATGAGGTCGGCAGCCAGCCCGAGTCCGGCCGTCAGTCGGCCTGAGTCTCCATCGGTTTCGGCGCCCACGGTTTCGGCGGCATCCAAGGCGGCGCCGAGGTGCTCCACCGAACGAAGGGCCGACGAGACGGCCGCCTTGGACGCGGCGTGGACGGCACTGGTCCCCGGATCGTTGATGGCGGCGGCGGCACCGAGCGCCGCCGCCACCTTGGCGGCATCGACACGCGCCGGAGTGGTGAGCCCGAACGAAGAGGGGTCGCGCACCAGGATCGAGAACGCCGATGCCGAACGAAGTGCCTGGGCACCAGCGCCGAGCGCGACGGCCCGCCAGGGGTCGGCGCCGCCGGGCGGAGCGGTCGCCGCCAGCCAACGTCCGAGCCAACCGTCGGGCCGCGACTCCCCCGGGAGCGCACCGTCCCACCAGTGCTGGGAACATTCGAAGTGCGACCGTCCCAGGTGTTCGAACCCCACCGAGCGGACGACGGCCAACTTGCCTGCGTTCCACAGCGGAACGAGGGGGGCGAGGGCGGGGTGGAGCGCGGCTCCGGACAGACCGGCGAGGCGGACGAGGTCGGCCTCGGGCACGGCGAGTGTGGGACGAGCGTCGCGGTAGCGGCCGTCGTCGGGGACGACGGTGCCCAGGCCGTCGTTGCCGCCGCCGAGCTCGACGACGACCAATGTCCGCCGACGCAGGGTCGGCGACGAGTCCGACGCCGACGTCTTCCGCTCGTCGGGACCGAGCGTCGTCCATCCGGCCACACCGGCCAGCCCCACGGCGGTGCCGGCGCCGCCGAGCACGAGAAAGCGTCGGCGCGTCAGGCTTGTCATCGTCACACCACCACCGAGTCGGGAGCCGCAAGGACGAAGGCGAGGAGATCGAGACCGCGACCGAGTTCGCGGGCGGCGGTCTTGGTGCTGGTGGCGAACTCGCTCGATCGGCCGAGCGCTGTCGCCAGAGCGGCGAGGTCGCCGGCGTCGGCCGCCATCCGAGCCGGCGACGTCGCCGGGACCAGCGCTGCCATCGCCCCCGCCAGTGACGAACGGGCCAACACCGTCGCCGACGACAACCACGCCGTCGGACCTGGCCAGCCGCCGACGTCGGGCGGTCGCATCGGCACCTGACCGGCGGCGGTGAGGCCGCGCAGGCGAACACCCGCCGGCAGCCGGACGCCCAGCGCTCGCTCGGCCCGCACCAGCCAGGGCACGGGGCCTTCGACCACTGCGTCGGCGTCACTCTCGCCGGCCCGAGCCAGGCCGGCTTCGAGGAGCCGCCGAACGAGCGGACGGATGGCGAGATCGTCGCTACGGAACGAGGCGGCCAGGTCGCCGACCAGCTCGTCGTCGTGCGCGGCCGCCGGGCCGAGCAGATGTCCAGCGAGGGCACGGGTCACGAAGGGCGCGCAGGCCGGGCTGGTGCAGGCGGCGTCGACCACGGTGTCGGCGTCGTGCACGCTTCGGCCCAGCATCGACTGCGGTCGATCGTCATGGCGTCGAGGGCGGAAGGAGACCTGGCCGGTGCGGCGGTCGACGACCCACCCCGTGAGGGCGACGGCGGCGGCCCGAACGTCGGCCTCGGTGTGGGCGCCGAGACCGACGGCGAAGAGCTCGAGCAGCTCGCGGCCGTGGTTCTCGTTGGGCGCCTTGGCCGTACTCCGGTCTCCGTCGAGCCACATCAACATGGCGCCGTCGACCGTCAGCGCCCGTAACAGCTCCCGAAACGACCCGAGGCCGTGGCGCTGCAAGGTGCGGACCTGCGCAACCAGCAGCGCCGGCCGGCGCACTTTGTCGAGCGACGTGGCGAAGTGGTCGTGCCACACCCACGCCATCCGCTCCTCGAGGGGACGGGGCGTCGTCCGCATCCGCTCCAGCCACCCGTCGATGGCGTGCACCCGCTGAGCCCGACTGGGTTCGGCGGCGGCAAGCACGGCGTCGTCCCACGTCTCCGGGGCCGGCGCCACGCCGGCGGCGTGAGGATCGACCAGCCGATTTAGGAGCTCGGCACTCGACGCTGGCTGCTCCTCACCCGGCGCCATCCCGAAGGCGGCTCGCCGGTACAGCCACGAGCGGCGCTGTTGATCGTCCACGTCATCGATGTTGACGGCCAGATGTGAGGAGCGCGTGAAGGGTTCGTCAGTTTCGGGGGCGCGCTGGGCTCGCACTCGGCCCCGCTAGTTTCACGGGCGGAGGTGTCCGGTGACCTGGTGGCACCCCCCGCCTTCAAAGCGGGTGGGACAGGCGATCCCTGTCCGGCGGGTTCGATTCCC
>JBKJKM010000228.1:0-2736 GCA_046597375.1 Acidimicrobiales bacterium
ATCGAAGGGAAGTCCGATGGCCTCCTCGGCCTGAAGGAGAACATCATCATCGGCAAGCTGATCCCGGCCGGGACGGGCATGCCGCTGTACCGGGACATCGAGCTCGACGCTCCCGACTACGAGCCCATGCAGGGCTGGTCGTCGGACGGTGGGAGCGAAGAGGACCTGTCCGAGTGGCTGGCTCGCCGCTCGTCCTCCGATGCCGACGCCGCCCAGGCCCTGTCCTGGCTCGGTTCCGCTGTCGCCGGCGACAGCGATGGCTCAGCGACTGGCGACTCGGAGGAGTCGGCTTAGCCTCGACTCCAACGTCTTCCGTCGATGCCCGTCCCTCCCGAGGGGCGGGCATCGACGCGTCGTCGCTCACGACGACGGACGAGCATGTGGCCCGTGGGCTCAGTCTTCTTCGAAGAGGCACGATCCCGGCATGAGGATGGCGTCGGGGGTTCGGGCACGGTTGCCGCGGGCGTCCTCCGCCGTGACCCACCAGGTGAGCGCGGCGGTCGAGGCCGGCAGGCTCGCGCCGTACCCGCCGGCGTTTGCCAGGAGCCGTGCGGAGCGCTCGACGGGCCGTGCGGCGGCGGCCGAGGCCGGCTCGAGCCAGTGCAGCGACACGTCCTCGACTTCGCCTTCGTCTTCCACCGTGGCCTCGACGTTGCAGACCTCGATGGTGGCGGCCACGTCGGGCGGATGCTCGATGGTGGCGGTGGCCCGGACCACGGTGGCTGAGCCGTCGCGCCCGCTGTTCTGCACCGAAGCCCGCACGTCGCCCTCGGGCGCGTGGTCGGCGAGGATGACCCGCAGGGACACTGCCTCACCCGGCTCGAGGCGACCCTCGGCCGGCGACACCGACAGCCAGGCTGCGTCGGGCACGGCCACCCAGGCCACCGGGGCGGCGGAGCGGTTGGTGAGCCGCACGGCCGTTGGCTGCGGACCGTCGACCGCTGCGGGTTGGGCCTCGAGCACGCTGCCGGTCTCGGGGACGCGAGTCAGCGCCTCGACGGCCCCCGAGTCCTCATCGGACCGGTCGCCCACCGCCAGCCCGCCGATGACCACCGCCACCGCCACCGCCACCGCCCCCAACGCCACCGACGCCACCGGGCGCGGCCAACGCCGGCGGGGCGACTCGGGTTCGAGCAGCGGAGGCAGCGAGGGCCGCCGGAGTCGGGACGGCGCCGCCGCCGCTCGCACCGAGGCGGGCGCCGGTTCGAGCGGACGCTGACCCAGCAGCGTCCGGACCGACACCATCGAGCGCAGGCGGTCGCGGCAGCCTTCGCAGCCGTCGGCATGATCGGCCACCGCCGGTCCGAGCGCCAGGAGCTCGCCCAGCGGCCGCGGGCCGTCGGGGCCGACACCCGGAGGCGGATCGTCACCGGCGGCGTCGACGTGGACGTGGACGTCGCCGAGGATGGTGCCCAGGCCCTCGCAACCACCGGCGCCCAATCGGGCGAGGAGCACCGGGTCGAGTGTCTGCTGCCAGGTGAGGGAGACGGCCGTGATCCGGGCCCCGGCGGCGGCCGGCGACACGCCGAGGGAGCGGGCGAATCGGCCCCGGTCGAGACCGTGCCGGGCGTCGAGGTCGACCACGACGCGCTCGAGGGCAGGCCGGGTGGAGGCGAGGGCAACGGCCAAGTCGGTGAGGTCGTCAGGAGCCGACTCGTCGAGTGCGGGCCCGGCGGCGTCGGCTGCGCGCGCCAGCACCTCGGCACGGGCGTGGCCGAGCACGGCCGTGCGGGAGCGGCCACCCCGGCGCACGGCGAAGAGGGCGGCCTCAAAGGCATCGAGTCCGTCGCCGAGGACGGCGGCGGCGTGCGCATAGGCATGATCGGCGTGGTCGGCCATGGGGGCAGAACGACGTTAGCGGTAGGCCGGGCCGGTCCTTCCGCTACCGAGCGAGACCCGATGTGCGCCTCGTTTGCCGATCGTGACCACCGACCCCTACCATTGTCGATTGGCCGTGGCGCGCCTGGCCGTGCATCCGCACGCCTGGCGCCCCGCCCGGCCGTTTCCACCGTAGGTACTCCGAGAGGTTCGCGTTGCCCACCATCAACCAGCTGGTCTGCAAGGGCCGGGTGTCCAAGACCGAGAAGACCAATACCCCCGCACTCAAGGGCGCGCCGCAGCGCCGCGGGGTGTGCACTCGTGTCGCCACCCAGACCCCGAAGAAGCCGAACTCGGCCCTCCGCAAGGTCGCTCGCGTCCGGCTCACCAGCGGAGTCGAGGTCGGCGCCTACATCCCCGGCGAGGGCCACAACCTCCAAGAGCACTCGATCGTGCTCGTACGCGGCGGTCGTGTGAAGGATCTTCCCGGCTTCCGCTACAAGATCATCCGGGGCGTGCTCGACGCCTCCGGCGTCCGTGACCGCAAGCAGGCCCGTAGCCGCTACGGCGCCAAGAAGGACAGCTAGCCATGCCCCGCAAGGGTCCCGCCCCCCGCCGAGAGCTCATGCCCGACCCGATCTACCGGTCGGTGCTCGTCACGCAGGTCGTCAACAAGGTGCTGCTGTCAGGCAAGCGCTCGGTCGCCGAGAAGATCGTCTACGACGCCCTCGACATCGTGGCCGAGAAGAGCGGCGGCGACGCCCTCACCGTGCTCAAGCGGGCCATGGAGAACGTCAAGCCCTCGCTGCAGGTCAAGAGCCGCCGCGTCGGCGGCGCCACCTACCAGGTGCCCATCGAGGTCCGTCCCCGTCAGGCCACCACGCTGGCCATCCGCTGGCTCGTCGGCTACAGCCGGCA
>JBKJKM010000098.1:0-3662 GCA_046597375.1 Acidimicrobiales bacterium
GCTCGAACTGGTCGATCCCGGCCGGTACCGGCGTGTGGGTCGTGAAGACGGTGCCGCTCCGCACCGCCTCGATGGCTTCGCCGAAGCTGAGCCCGCCGTCGGTGATCAGCCGGCGGATCCGCTCGAGGCCCAGGAAGCCGGCGTGGCCCTCGTTGGTGTGGAACACCTGCGTCGGCTCACCCAGCGCCTCGAGGGCCCGCACGCCGCCGACGCCGAGCAGCATCTCCTGGCGGATGCGGTGTTCCTGCGGGTCACCGCCGTAGAGGCGGTCGGTGACCAGGCGACCCTCGATGTCGTTCTCGTCGACGTCGGCATCGAGCATGTAGAGCCGCACGCGCCCGACGTCGGCCCGCCACACCTGGGCGTGCAGCGCCGTGCCGACGAGGTCGATGCTGACGCGGGCCCCTTCGACGAGGCTGACGGCCATCGCGTGGGGGTCCAGCACCGGGTAGCGCTCCTGTTGCCACCCGTCGGCATTGAGTTCCTGTCGGAAGTAGCCCTGGCGGTAGAAGAGCCCGATGCCGGTGAGCGGGATCCCCAGGCCCGACGCCGCCTTGAGGTGATCGCCCGCCAGGACCCCGAGGCCGCCGCTGTACTGCGGCAGCGCCTCGGCGATGCCGAACTCCGGGCTGAAGTAGGCGACTCGTCGGAGGGGGCTGTCGGATTTCTTCTGGAACCAGCGATCGCTCTCGAGGTAACGGCGCAGATCGCCGTGCACCTCCGCCAGGTAAGCCGTGAAGGCGGAGTCCTTGGCCAGGGTGTCGAGTCGGTCTCGGCGCACCAACCCCAGGAGGCGCACGGGATCGTGCCCCGTGACCTCCCACTGGTCGGGATCGACCCAGCGGAACAGGTCGCGAGTGCGGTCGTCCCACGACCAGCGCAGGTTCATGGCCAGCTCGTGCAGGGGAGCCAAGCTTTCGGGAAGCCGAGGCCGGACAGTGAAGCTACGCAGCGCCTTCATCGATCGGCCACGGTAGCGGGAGGTTTCGTGGTGAGGTTCACCGTGGTAGGCACGCGGGGGTGATCGGGCGCATTGTCATCGACGACATCCGCCCGCGCACGCCAACTCGCCAGTACCCGGCCAAGTGTGTTGTGGGAGAGCAGGTCGAGGTCAGTGCCGACGTCTTCAAGGACGGCCACGACCTCCTGGCGGGGAGGGTGCTCTGGCGTCCCTGCGACAAGAAGACCTGGAGCGAATCGCGCCTGGCGGTCGACAACCCGGGACTTGATCGCTGGCACGCCTTCATCACCCCGACGACGCTGGGACCCCACGAGTTCGTGATCGAGGCCTGGGTCGATCACTACGCCACGTGGCGGCACAAGGCCGAAGCCAAGCTCGGCGCCGGCCAGGAGATCGAGACCGAGCTCGAAGAGGGTGCCCGCCTCGTCGAGGCAAGGGCCAAGAAGGCCGACAGCCCGGCGGACAAGGCGCACCTGCAGATGGTCGCTCGTAGCCTCCGAGACCGGGCCGCCGCTCCTGGCGAGCGGTTGGCGCCGGCGCTCACCACCCAGGTACGTGATCAACTCGACGGCCCAAGTACCAACAAGGCGGTCTCCAAGAGCGAGACCGTGACGCTGTGGGTCGACCGGGAGCGAGCGCTCTTCGGGGCCTGGTACGAGTTCTTTCCCCGCAGTGAGGGTGGGTTCCAAGGCGCCCGCAATCGGCTCACGGCGGTGGCCGAGATGGGCTTCGACGTCGTGTACTTCCCGCCGATCCATCCGATCGGTCGCCAGTACCGCAAGGGTCCGAACAACGCCCTGACCGCGAGCGACGAAGATCCCGGCAGCCCGTGGGCGATCGGTGGAGCCGAGGGTGGCCACACCGCCATCGAGCCGGAGCTCGGCACGTTCACCGACTTCGAGGACGTCGTCCACAAAGCACACGAGCTGGGGATGGAGATCGCCCTCGACTACGCCCTCCAGTGCAGTCCGGACCACCCCTGGGTCACGGAGCATCCCGAGTGGTTCCACCACCGTCCGGACGGCACGATTGCCTACGCCGAGAACCCCCCCAAGAAGTATCAGGACATCTACCCGATCAACTTCTGGCCGGACAAGGAAGCCGATCGCAAAGCCCTGTGGGACGCCTGCAAGGCCATCCTCGACTTCTGGATTGCCAAGGGCGTGCGCATCTTTCGGGTCGACAACCCGCACACCAAGCCGATGGCCTTCTGGGAGTGGTGCATCGCCGCCGTGCAGGGCGAGCACTCCGATGTGTTGTTCCTGGCCGAGGCGTTCACCCGTCCGAAGGTGATGGCCAAGCTTGCCGAGGTCGGCTTCACCCAGAGCTACACCTACTTCACCTGGCGGACCGGATCCGACGAGCTCCGGGAGTACCTCGAGGAGCTGGCCAACAGCGCCAAGACCGACTTCATGCGCCCGAATTTCTGGCCGAACACGCCCGACATCCTCGCCCATCCCTTGCGGAACGGCACCCCGGCGGCATTCAAGTTGCGCGCCGTCCTGGCGGCCACACTCACGCCGAGCTACGGGATCTACAGCGGGTTCGAGCTCATCGAGAACGAGCCGATGTCGGATGCCAACGAGGAGTACTTCCACTCGGAAAAGTACGAGGTCCGCGCCCGCGATTGGGACGACCCTCGCTCGATCGCCGACTGCCTCACCAAGCTCAACGCCATCCGACGTCGACATCCGGCGCTGCAGCGGCTGCGCAACATCCAGTTCCATGGCTCGTCCAACCCGCAGTTGCTGGTCTTCTCCAAGCGCAGCGACGACGGCACCGACGTCGTACTCATGATCGTCAACCTCGATCCGTGGAATGCCCAGGAGGGCACGCTCGACCTGCGGCTCGACGACCTCGGCGTCCCCGGCGATCTGCCCTACGAAGCCTTTGACGAGCTCAGCGACCGTTCATTCACCTGGCAGGGGACCGATCCGTACGTGCGCCTCGATCCCTACGCCGAGGTGGCCCACGTGCTGCAGTTGCGTTCGCTTTCCTGATGACCGATCTCACGCCTCTCCAGGCCTCGACCGAGCCGCTCGAGCGAGCGGACCCGAACTGGTTCCAGAAGGCCGTCTTCTACGAGGTGCTCGTCCGAGGGTTCTTCGACTCGAACGACGATGGCACCGGCGACCTGCGGGGCATCACCGAGAAGCTCGACTACATCCAGTGGTTGGGCGTCGACTGCATCTGGCTGCTCCCGTTCTACGAGAGCCCGCTGCGCGACGGCGGTTACGACATCAGCGACTTCTTCTCGATCCTTCCGGAGTACGGCGACCTGGCCGACGCCATGACGCTGATCGAGGAGGCCCACAAGCGGGGCATCCGCGTGATCGCCGACCTCGTCATGAACCACACGAGTGATCAGCACCCCTGGTTCCTCGAGTCGCGCCAGGACAAGACGAATCCGAAGGCCGACTGGTACGTCTGGAACGACGACGACCACCGCTGGTCCGAGGCCCGCATCATCTTCGTCGACACCGAGAAGTCGAACTGGACCTGGGATCCGGTGCGCGAGCAGTACTACTGGCATCGCTTCTTCTCTCACCAGCCCGACCTGAACTACGAGAACCCCGACGTGCAGCAGGCCATGCTCGACGTGGTCCGCTTCTGGCTCGACCTCGGTCTCGACGGCTTCCGCCTCGACGCCGTCCCCTACCTCTTCGAACGGGACGGGACCGACGGGGAGAACCTGCGGGAG
>JBKJKM010000167.1:0-4692 GCA_046597375.1 Acidimicrobiales bacterium
GCCGTTGGAGGCGGCTTTGCTGTTGGCCACCGGCATCATCGCCGTGGCCGGTTTCAGTCGGCGCCGCGCCACTACCAGGAGCTGTGCGACACGGATCGAGTCGTCGTGCGTCTTGGACCGTACTCCATAGGCGATGGATGACGTTTGTTGTCTGCGGCTGTCATCGGGATGCTCGGAGGTGCGTCCGCCGTCTACCGCTCGGAGGTGATGCTGCACGTTCCACGATCGGCCGTTCGGCGTTCCGCCGCCGATTACGACACCGCCGGCCAGGTGTTGGTTTTGGGTTTCTCCGTCCCCCATAGCCCCGTAGGAGTCACGCAGGATAGCCGGGTGCCAGCGACGACTCCTCTTGACGGGCCGGGGTTGCAGGAGCTCGGGAGAGCGGAGCGGTCGAGCGAACGTCTTCCTCGAGAACCTGCAATTCGATGCCGCCGACGACGTCGCTGATGAGGTTGTAGAGCACGGCTCCCAACACGCTCAGTCCCGTGCCGAGCAAGACCATCACCAGACCGACAGCCGTAAAACCACGGAGCAACTTCCCACCGAGGAACCGGAAGTCTTCGAACCCGATGTCCTGCACAAAGCCCTCGACACTGCCGATGGCGCCCACGCTGGAGCCGGCCACCCACAGGATCACGCCGGCGATCAACACCACCAACACGAGACTGGTGAAGAAGAGGGCGGAGACCTTCAGGACCGACCAGGTGTCGATCTTGCGAACCACGCGACGAACGCGACGACCTTGAGCCATGCGGCCCGAGCCTACCCAGCCCCCGAGGCGGCAGAACCGGCGGTCAACAAGCCTCGAAGTGCACCGGATCGGTGCGGGGGTAGGGCCGACAAAGGCCGGCCGCCGGACCGACGGATGCGAGGCGGTCGGCGATGGCGAGAGGGACGTCGACCGCCAGACCTCTCTCGTGCATCGAGGTTCCCGGCGGCGCCACGGGATACCGGTTGACGCCTCGAGCGGCCCAGAGTCGGGCCTGTTCGCCCGAGGAACGCCATCCCGAGGTGATCGGTATCGCCTGACCCAGCTGGCGGCCCGCCCGGTCGAGGGCCGCCTGCAATGCCGGAGCGAGCCCGTTTCGGCGCCCGTCCGAAGGACCCTGCGGCCCCAGCGAACCCGCGGCACCGGTCGCTCGGGCGCGCGCCGACGCCGAAGCGGTGCCGACCCGCACCCGGGCCCGTGCGTCGAGACCTGCCGACTCGAACGATTCGAGCGTCCCGCCGTTGGCGACGGCCAGGCGACGGGCCTCGCCGACCGATCCGGTCGGGGCGGCGGCCAGCGCCGCGGCATCGGCGGCCGTTCGGGCGGCCGCTTCGTCGACGGCGGTGGCGGCGAAACGGCCAAGGCCGAGCGCGGCCAGACCAATGCCCACGGCGAGGAGGGCGAGAAGAGGCGCGACTTGGCCCCGTTCGGACAGCAGGGACATTTGGTTCCTCCTGGGAAGATGACCAGAAGGGGGAAGTGCTGCGCTACGCCGAGGTGTCCTCGTCGTCGATGGGCTTGTCGAGGATCGGGGCGGCCGAGGCCACCGTCGTGCCCGAGTCGAGGTTCATGACCTTGACGCCGGTGGCGTCGCGGCCTTGCGAGGAAATGCCCCGCACCGGCGTGCGGACCGTCACCCCGGCCGAGGACACGAGGAAGATCTCGTCTTCGAGGGCGACCATGAAGGCGGCCACGACGTAGCCCTTCTTGGCCGTGAGCTTGATGCCCCGCACGCCTTGGCCGCCCCGCGTCTGGCGGTTGAACCGGTCGAGTTGGGTCCGCTTGCCGTAGCCCGACTCGGTGACGATCAGGATGCTCGTCTCGTCCCGGGCCACGTCGCACGACACGACGACGTCATCGGGCTTCATCCGCATGCCGCGCACACCGGCGGCGCTGCGGCCCATCGGGCGGACGTCGGTCTCGGCGAATCGGATCGTCACCCCGTTGCGGCTGACCATGAAGATGTCGTCGCCGCCGCCGGTCTGGAGGACCCGGACGAGCTCGTCGCCGTCGTGGAGGTTGATGGCGATGAAGCCCTCCCGCCGACTCTTGTCGTACTCGCTGAAGGCGGTCTTCTTCACCTGGCCGGTGCGGGTGGCGAAGAAGAGGAACCGGTCCTCGGGGTAGTCGCGGGTGGCGATGATGGCCTGGATCTTCTCGTCGGGGGCCAGGGGAAGGAGGTTGACGATGGCGGTACCTCTCGCCGTGCGCTCCTTCATCGGCACCTCGTGCGCCTTGAGGCGGTACACCTTGCCGGTGTTGGAGAAGAACAACAGGTAGGCGTGGGCCGTGGTGTGGATGATTTGGGTGACCAGATCTTCCTCCTTCAGCTTGGCGCCGGCTACACCACGCCCGCCGCGACCCTGGGTGCGGAAGGCGGCGGCCGCCGTGGTCTTGATGTAGCCCGCCTTGGTCATGGTGACGACCATCGGGGCGTCGTCTATGAAGTCCTCGGCGTTCAGCTCGCCCGGGTCGTAGGTGATCTCGGCCCGCCGGTCGGTGGCGAACTGGTCGCGGATCTCCGTCATCTCGGTCTTGATGACGCCTCGGAGCTTGATCGGATCGTCGAGGATCGACTGGAGTTCGGCGATCGTCTCGCGCAGCTCGGCCATCTCCTTCTCGAGCTCGGACTTGCCCAGCCGCGTGAGGCGGCCGAGTGGCATGTCCAGGATGTGGTTGGCCTGGATCTCGCTGAACTCGAACGGCGCCGCCATGAGGCCGATGCGGGCCGCCGGTCGGTCGGCCGACGCTCGGATCAACACGATGATGGCGTCGAGCATGTCGAGGGCTTTGAGCAGGCCCTCGACGATGTGCGCCCGGTCCTGGGCCTTCTTCAGGCGGTACTGCGACCGGCGGGTGATGACATCGACCTGGTGATCGATGTAGTGCTGCAGCATCTGGACGAGGTTGAGCGTGCGGGGAACGCCGTCGACCAGGGCGACCATGTTCACGCCGAAGCTCGTCTGCAGGCCCGTCTGCTTGAACAGGTTGTTGAGCACGACGTTGGCGTTGGCGTCGCGCTTGAGTGGGAAGACGATCTTGGTGTCGATGCCGGCGCTCAGGTTCTGGATGTCGCGAATGCCGTCGAGCTCGCGGGCGTTGACGAGCTCGGCCACCTTCTGCTCGAGGGTCGCTGGGCTGGCCTGGTACGGCAGCTCGGTGACGACGATCTGGCTGCCGCCGGTCTTGGTCTCCTCGATTTCCGCTCGGGCCCGCATGCGGATCGATCCGCGTCCGGTGCGGTAGGCCTCGATGATCCCGGCCCGGCCGAGGATGAGCCCTCCGGTCGGGAAGTCCGGCCCCTTGATGAACTGCATCAAGTCGTCGGCCGTGGCCTCCGGGTGGTCGATCAGGTGGAGCGTGCCGTCGATGACCTCGCCCAGGTTGTGGGGCGGGATGTTGGTGGCCATGGCCACGGCGATGCCCTGACTGCCGTTGACGAGCAGGTTCGGGAACCGGCTCGGGAGCACGGTCGGCTCCTCGAACTCGTTCGTGTAGTTCGACTGGAAATCGACGGTGTCCTCGTCGATGCCGGCGAGCATGTGTGTCGCCAGCTGGCCCAAACGGGATTCGGTGTACCTCTCGGCGGCTGCCGGGTAGTCCTGGGAGCCGTAGTTGCCGTGGAAGTCGATGAGGGGGTGACGCAACGAAAAGGGCTGGGCCATGCGCACCAAGGCGTCGTAGATGGCCGACTGGCCGTGGGGATGCCACTTACCCATGACGTCACCGGTGACTCGGGCGCACTTCATGCGAGGACGGTCGGGACGGACGCCCAGGTCGTGCATGCCGTAGAGGATCCGGCGGTGGACGGGCTTGAGGCCGTCACGCACGTCGGGAAGGGCCCGCTGGACGATGACCCACATGGCGTACTCGAGGAACGAGCGCTCCATCTCGTCCTGGATCTCGATCGGCTCGACCTCGATGCGTTCGGGCGGTTCGCTCCCGCCGCCAGGCGGCGGCGAAGCGGGGGGCGGCGGGGTGGTGACGTCGCTCATGGTCGGCCGATCTCCCTAGATGTCCAGGAACCGGACGTCTTTGGCGTTGGTCACGATGAACTGCTTGCGCAGCTCGACGTCGTCGCCCATCAGGATCGAGCACACCTCGTCGGCCAGCGCAGCCTGTTCGATGTTGACCTGCAGGAGGGTGCGCTTGTCGGCGTTCATCGTGGTCGTGCCGAGCTCATCCCAGTCCATCTCGCCCAGGCCTTTGAGGCGCGCGAACTCGTTCTTGTGGTTCGGGTTCTGGACCATGAACGCGTCTTTCGCCAGGTCGTCCTTGAGGTAGGTGCTCTCCTTGCCGACCAGCGTGGAGTACAGCGGCGGTTGGGCCACGTAGACGTGCCCGCCCTCGATCAGGGCCCGCATCTGGCGGAAGTAGAACGTCAACAACAGGGTGCGGATGTGGCTGCCGTCGACGTCGGCGTCGGCCAGGATGATCACCTTGCCGTAGCGGATCTTGGCGACATCGAAGTCTTCCTCGCCCAGGCCGGCGCCGATGGCCTGGATCATGGCCTGGACCTCGGCGTTCTTGAGCATCTTGTCGATGCGGGCCCGCTCGACGTTCAAGAACTTGCCTCGGATCGGGAGGATGGCCTGGTTCTCGGGATTGCGGGCCCGGATGGCCGATCCGCCGGCGCTGTCGCCCTCGACGATGAAGAGTTCGGACTCCTCGGCGTTGTTGGTGCGGCAGTCGGTGAGCTTGCC
>JBKJKM010000273.1:0-3924 GCA_046597375.1 Acidimicrobiales bacterium
CAACTACGAGGCGGCCCTGACCGACTGCCTGACCGCTCTGCTCGTCGACGACCGGAAAGCCGTATGCGTCGACGATGCGCAGAACCCCCGATAGATGGCTCTGCTCCATCCCGCAGCCCGCAGCCCGTCGCCACGCCGCACGACGCTCGACTCGAGAGCGGATGAGATCTCCGAGGCACCCGCACCGAGGTGCCGTTTTGCGGTGATCCGCGTCAGGAGCGATCTCATGGGCGCAGGTGATGGGGTGTCGAAGAGCTGAGACTTGCCGCGCTGGCTGTGGTCCCGGGCGTGGTTGCGTTGGCGAATAGGGCGGGCACGAACTCGGCGCCGGTGGAGAAGTAGCTACACGTCTCGCAGGCCGATTCCCTGCGGCAGTCGAGTTCGACGGGGATGTGCAGAGGCCGATGCCGAGCATCCGGGCGTGGGCTCGCGGCGGAGGCTGGCCATGTTGGGCGGTCTCGAGGACTCCCTGTTCCTGGGCCGTGCGCACTCCTGAAGATCAGCGGCCTTCCGCATGGCTCCGGGTTCCCAATCGAAGTACGAGCGAGTGTGAATCGCAGTCTGGGGAACCGGTAGCCTGCTTTTCGCCCAAGTTCTGGGCACCCCCGGGGCTATAGCTCAGTTGGTTAGAGCGCAGCACTGATAATGCTGAGGTCGATGGTTCGATTCCATCTAGCCCCACTCCGATGATTTGCCCGCGCCCGTGAGGGCCATTCGCCGCGCCGTCGTCGCCCTCTTCATGGCCGGCGTGGTCGCCGGCGTGCTTCGGCTGCGAGGCACCGGCGGCGTGCCCCCCCAAAGCGGCGGTTGGCGCGAGCTCACCGGCCCCGAGCTGCGCTGAACGTGCGTCTCGTCCTCGTGGGCGCCGGCGCCGTCGGCGCTCGGGCCGCCCGCCAACTGCACACCCTCGACGATCTCGACGACCTGGTCATCACCGATCGAGACCACAGTCGGGCGTCGGCCGTGGCGGCCTCCCTCGGCCGACCGGCTCGTTCCGCACCCTGGGACGACGCCCTCCTCGTTGATGCCCAGGTGCTCGTGATCACCGCCCCAGCCGGGTCGCACCGGTCGTTGGCCGAGCGGGCGCTCGAGGGTGGGGTGGACGTCGTGTCGGCCTGTGACGACGTCGATGAGGTCACCGGCCTGCTCGAACTCGACGCCGAGGCCCGCGAACGGAACCGCGTCGTCGTCGTCGGCGCCGGCTTCTCGCCTGGCCTCACCTGCCTGCTGGCGACGCATGCTGCCGCCGACTTCTCGGCGGTCGACGAGATCCACGTCGCCAAGGCCGGCACCGGGGGGCCGGCGTGTGCCCGTCAGCACCATGGCGCACTGGCCGGTGAGGCGGTCGACTGGCGCAATGGCGCCTGGGTGCGCCGGGCCGGCGGTTCGGGACGAGAGTTGTGCTGGTTCCCCGATCCGGTCGGCGGCCTCGACTGCTACCGGGCCGCTCTGCCCGACGCCCTGCTCTTGCGGCACGCCTTCCCTGGCGTCACCCGCATCACGGCCCGGGTGAGTGCCACACGACGAGACCGGGTCTCGGCTCGCCTCCCGATGATGCGCCGGCCCCACGCCGAGGGGTCGATCGGCGCCGTGCGGGTCGAGGTACGCGGTCGACGAGGACCAGTGACCGATGCACGGGTACTGGGTGCGATCGACCGACCGGCGGTGGCTGCGGGAGCGGTGGCCGCTGTGGCCACCTCCTGGGTGGCAACCGGGCGGCTGGCCCGTTCGGGAGCGGCCGGCCTGGCCGAGCTGGTGTCCGATCCCGTCCCCTTCCTGCACGAGCTGGCCGGGCGGGGCGTGCGTTCTGCCGTCTTCGCTGGGGGATAACTCTGGGGATCAGGTGGGGATGAGAGCCTTCCGCCTGTGCAGAAACGAGAAGTTCTGCGGACAACCTGGGGATCTCGTCCAACCCCGTTGACATGCGGTTTCCCGGAGTGCAACCTGAGCTTCAGCCGGAAGCAACCGAACGGGTCGGCCCCGCAGGAGAACGGTTTCGAAGGTGCTTGCACCGGAGGGACGAGTGCCAGTGGGATCGCCCGAAACGAGCGGTCGGTCAGGCTCAGGCCACGGAAGGACGGAGCTCTTCGGAGCGTCGGCCGGAAGGAACCGAAAGCCGACAGAGAGAGCCCCGAGGAGTGCGAACGGCTTCGGCCCGCCGGCTACTCGGGGTTCTTTCGCGTCGGCGCGCGAGTCCGTGAACCGTTTGAACACCGGGTGAACGCCGCGTGACGAGAGTTACACCCTTGCAATTCTCCCCAGCGTTGTCCACAGGCTGTGGACGGACTATTCCATCACCGGAGCCACGAGATCCATGTCCTCGGTGCAGTGCCGCGGCGGGGGAGGGTCTTCGTCCGGCGCCGCCGTCATGCGGAGTTCCACGCCGCATATCCCGCAGCGGTATCGCAGGTTGATCTTTCGCATCTCGCCCGCGGGCGGTGGCGGCGGCAGCGGGTTGGCCAGCCCCCGCAACACCCAGAAGCCGAGCCGGAGCACCACGTAGGCGACGGCCAGGCCGATGAGCAGCTTGAGGGGCACGGGCATGACGAAACCGGTCCGTTCTGGGCGGGTTGGCGTACCTCGACGGTAGGCAGGCCCGCCCAGAACGGCGAATCGGAACTAGCCGAGGCGCTCGATGATCGTGGCGTTGGCCAAGCCGCCGCCCTCGCACATCGTCTGCAGGCCGTAGCGGCCGCCCGTGCGCTCGAGCTCGTTGAGCAGCGTGCCCATGAGCTTGGTACCCGACCCGCCGAGGGGGTGGCCGAGGGCGATGGCGCCGCCGTTCACGTTCACCCGGGACATGTCGGGGTTGTGCTCCTTCTCCCAGGCCAACACCACGGAGGCAAAGGCCTCGTTGACCTCGAAGAGGTCGATGTCGTTGATGGAGAGGCCGCTCTTCTCGAGGGCCTTGGCCGTCGACGGGATCGGGCCGGTGAGCATGGTGACGGGGTCGACGCCGGCGAGGGCGAAGGTGTGGAAGCGGGCGCGGGGCGTGAGGCCGAGGGCCTTGGCCTTCTCCTCGCTCATGATCAGCACGGCCGAAGCGCCGTCGGTGATCTGGCTCGAGTTGGCGGCGGTGACCTTGCCGTCGGGCTTGAAGGCCGGCTTGAGCTTGGCCAGTGACTCGACGGTCGAGTCGGGGCGGATGCCCTCGTCGTAGTCGAAAACCTCGTCGGTCTCGTTGCCGTTGGCGTCCTTCACCTTGACGGGGATGATCTCGTTGGCGAAGCGACCCTCGGATGTCGCCTGGGCGGCCCGCTGGTGTGACTGGGCCGCGAAGGTGTCGAGGTCGGTCCGGCTGATGTTCCACTTGTCGGCGATCATCTCGGCGGAGATGCCCTGGGGCACCAGGCCGCCGACGCCGGCGTAGCGGGCCCCGACCTTCGGACCCATCGGCATGCCGGCGACGCCCATGGATGCGCCCATCGGTACCCGGCTCATGACCTCGACGCCGGCGGCGATGACGATGTCGTAGGCACCGGCCATCACGCCCTGCGCGGCGAAGTGGGCGGACTGCTGGGACGAGCCGCACTGGCGGTCGACCGAGGTTGCGGGCACGGACTCGGGGAAGCCGGCGGCCAGCACGGCGTTGCGGCCCACGTTGAGGGCCTGCTCGCCGACCTGCATGACGCAGCCCATGATCACGTCGTCAATCAACGCCGGGTCGAGGCTGTTGCGCTCGACGAGCGCCTTCAGCACCTCAGCGGCGAGGTCGACGGGGTGCCAGTTGCTGAGCTTCCCGCTGTCCTTCTTCCCACGGCCGCCTCCGGTACGGACGGCATCCACGATCACGGCATTGTTCATGTGAGGAAGCTAGTTCTGGCCCCCCGGCCCGTGCCACGTGGCCCGCCTTCGGGAAGCGGGGAACGACGTGCAAGCATGGGCCGGGGGGCCAGAACTAGCTTCCTCACATGAACAATGCCG
>JBKJKM010000064.1:0-4272 GCA_046597375.1 Acidimicrobiales bacterium
GACGGCGGCTGCTCGCTGGCGCTCCCGACGCCGCGTCTTCGGTCTCACTAGCGTCGCACCTGTGGACGGGGTGCACGATCTGGGCGGAAGGGCCGGGTTCGGGCCGGTGGTCGCAGAAGCGGACGAGCCGGTGTTCCACCACGAGTGGGAGCGCCGGGTGTGGGGCATCACCATGGCCTCGTTCGTGCTCGGTGTGAGCAACGGCGGCCAGTTCCGACACTCGATCGAGCGGATGGACCCGGTGCACTACTTGACCTCCCGCTACTTCGAGCACTGGTTCACGGGAACGGCGACCCGCATTGTCGAGACCGGGCGCCTCGACCTCGACGCGCTGGAAGCGGCGGCCGGCGGCTGGGTTCCGCTCTCGCAGCCGACGGCGATGGCCGCGTGCGACGACATCGTCTCCGACGGCGTGGCGCTGGCCGTCGGTGACCGGGTGCGGGTGAAGCTGATGCACCCCTCCGGCCACACGCGGTGCCCGCAGTACGTGCGGGGCAAGGTGGGCACCATCGTGCGCGTCGACCCGCCGGCGTCCGTGCCCGACCTCGAGGCCCACGGCGATGCACGACGCGTCGAGCCCACCGGATGCGTCCGTTTCGAAGCCATTGATCTGTGGGGACGGGTGGGCGACGCCGTCCACGTCGACCTGTGGTCGAGCTACCTGGAAGCCGCATGAGCCACGACTCCGACCACGAGGAGGGCGACCACCACCACCCTCGAGATGTCTCGCCCATCGAGGCGCGGGTGGCGGCGCTCGAGGAGCTCCTCATCACCAACGGCCTGGTGACGCGCGAGATGATCGATGCCTTCATCAAGGCCTACGAGACCGATATCGGGCCCCTCAACGGGGCCAAGGTCGTGGCCAGGGCCTGGACGGATCCGGACTACAAGCAGCGCCTCCTGACCGACGGCACTGCGGCGGTCGCCGAGCTCGGCTTCGGCGGCCCCGAAGGCGACCACCTCATGGTCGTCGAGAGCACCGACGAGGTGCACCACGTCGTCGTCTGCACCCTGTGCTCGTGCTATCCCTGGCCGGTGCTCGGCCTGCCGCCCGACTGGTACAAGAGCGCGCCGTACCGGTCGCGCGTCGTCCGGGAGCCGCGGGTCGTGCTCTCGGAGATGGGGTGCGAGGTGCCCGACGACGTGCGCATCGAGGTGTGGGATTCGAGCGCCGAGGCGCGCTACCTCGTCCTCCCGCAACGCCCCGCCGACACCGAGCATCTCGACGAGGAGGCCCTCGCCGCCCTGGTCACCCGCGACCACATGATCGGCGTGGCCCGGTCGTGATCTCCACGGACACCGACGGACCGGCGGCTCCGCCGAGGCGCAATGGCGAGCTCGTTTTCGATGCCCCGTGGCAGGGGAGGGCCTTCGGCCTCTGCGTCGCTGTCCTGGAGCGGGCGGGCCTCGGCTGGGATGCGTTCCGTCCCCACCTCGTCGCCGCTCTCGCCGCCGATCCGGACGCCGACTACTACGACGCCTTCGGGCTCGCCCTCGAGGAGTTCGTGACCGAGCGGGGCCTCACCGCTCAGAGCGGCTTGGCGTAGCAGCGGCTGCGGGGGTCGTCGGCGTACTGCCCGTAGTTCGGGATGGCCACGTAGCCGCACGACTCGTAGAGCTCCATAGCCTCGGGTTGCGCCGTGCCGGTCTCGAGCCGCAACTCCGTGTAGCCCAGGTCCCGGGCCTCGTCCTCGAGGCGGACCAACAGCGACCGGGCGATGCCCCTTCCCCGAGCCTCCTCGGCCACGAACATCCGCTTGAGCTCAGCGGACCTCGGACCGTGGCGACGGATGCCGGCGCAGCCCACGGCCATCCAGTCGCCGCCGTCGACCTCGAGCTCGGCGACGAGGAACCGGCCATCCGGAGGCTCGAACCGCGTCTCGTCGAGCGGAGGTTCGAACTCCTCGCCGCCGTAGCGCTCGACGATCTCGGCCGACATGTCCCGCTCGAGGGCTCGAGCGACGTCGGACGCCAGCGAGAGGGGGACGAGCCGAACCACGCAGCGGATCGTAGAGTGCGCCGACATCGTTCCTTAGGAGTAGGCATGTCCATCCTCGGCAACCGGGTGCTTCGCAAGGAAGACCCGAAGTTCCTCACCGTCGGCGGCACCTACGTCGACGACCTCGTGATCGAGGGCGCCCATCACGTGGTGTACGTCCGCTCCACGATGGCGTCGGCTCGTATCACCGGCATCGACGTGGGAGAGGCGAGGACGGCGCCTGGCGTCGTCGGTGTGTTCACCGGGGCCGACGTCGACCTGGCGCCGCTGGCGCCGAGCATGGGCATGCTCAACCAGCAGATGATCCGCCAGTGGCTGGCGACCGACGCCGTCCGTTTCGTCGGCGAACCGGTCGTGGCCATCGTGGCGACCGAGCGCTACCAAGCCGTCGATGCCGCCGACCTCGTGGTCATCGACTACGAGCCCGACCCCGTCGTCGTCGACGCCGAGGAGGCAGCCGGCGGCGCCACCCTGCTCTTCCCCGAGGCGGGCACCAACACGGCCTTCGAGTTGGCCTTCGGGCGCAGCGACGACCTCTTCGACGGATGTGAGGTCGTGATCCGCCAGCGCATCGTCAACCAGCGGGTGGCGCCGTGCCCGCTCGAGGTGCGGGCTGCGGCCGTGCAGTGGGGTGCGGACGGTCGCCTCACCCAGTGGGCCAGCACCCAGGGGGCCCATGCGGTCAAGGGCGACCTGGCCCGCCTGTTGAAGATGCCGGAAGAGCAGATCCGAGTGATCTCGCCCGACGTCGGCGGCGGCTTCGGCGCCAAGATCGGCATCTACCCCGAGGAGATGCTGCTGGCCTGGCTGTCGAAGCAGGTCGGCCACCCGCTCAAGTGGGTGGAGACCCGCAGCGAGTCGATGATGAACCTCGGCCATGGTCGTGGCCAGCTCCAGCACGTCGAGTTGGGCGGCACTCGCGACGGCAAGGTGAACGCCTACCGCCTCACCGTTTTGCAGGACGGCGGGGCATATCCCACAACGGGTTCGGTGCTGCCCTTCATGACCCGCACGATGCTCACGGGCGTCTACGACATTCCCAAAGCCGAGTTCAACAGCCGTTCGGTGGTGACGAACACGACGCCGACGGTTGCCTACCGCGGCGCCGGCCGACCCGAGGCCACTGCGGCCATCGAGCGGACGATCGACCTCTACGCCGCCGAGATCGGCATGGATCCGGCCGAGGTCCGCCGCCGGAACCTGATCCAGAAGGACCAGTTCCCCTTCACCACGCCGACCGGCACCACCTACGACATCGGCGACTACGAACGGGCCCTCGACCTCGTGCTCGAGGCCGCCGGCTACACCGAGCTCCGGGCCGAGCAAGCCCGCCGCCGCGACCGCGACGACGCGAAACAGCTCGGCATCGGCATGGCCGTCTACGTCGAGATCACGGCCGGACCGGGGGCGCCGACCGAGTTCGGCGCCGTCGAGGTGAAGGCCGACGGCCGCGTTGTGGTGCGCAGCGGTTCGTCCTCGCACGGGCAGGGCCACCAGACGGCCTTCTCGATGCTGGTCGCTGACCGGCTCGGCGTGGAGCTCGACGACATCGACGTCATCCAGGGCGACACCGACGTCGTGCCGCGCGGCCAGGGCACGATGGGCTCGCGCTCGTTGCAAGCAGGCGGCGTGGCGGTTGCCCGCGCCGCCGAGGCGGTCGTGGAGAAGGCCAAGTCGATCGCCGCTGACCTCCTCGAGGCCAATCCCGATGACATCGTCCTCGACGCCGCCGAGGCCCGCTTCCACGTGGCCGGCACGCCGGCCGTGAGCCGTTCTTGGGCTGAGGTGGCCACCGCGGCGCACGCCCGCGGCGGCGGCCTGCTGGCCGCGGAGGTCGACTACGTGGGCACGGGCCCCACGTTCCCGTTCGGTGCCCACCTCGTCGTCGTCGAGGTCGACCGTGACACCGGCAAGGTCGTGGTGCAGCGGGTCGTGGCCGTCGACGACGCCGGCCGCATCCTCAACCCCCTCCTGGCCGATGGCCAGGTACATGGCGGCCTGGCCCAGGGCGTGGCCCAAGCCCTGATGGAGGAGGTGCGCTACGACCCCGACGGAAACCCGATCACGTCCAACCTGGCCGACTACGCCTTCATCTCGGCGGCCGAGCTCCCGAGCTTCGAGCGGATCATGATGGAGACGCCGACACCGATGAACGAGCTCGGTGCCAAGGGCATCGGCGAGTCGGGCACCATCGGCTCCACGCCGGCCGTACACAACGCCGTGCTCGATGCGCTCGTGCCCTTCGGCGTCAAGCACATCGACATGCCGTGCAC
>JBKJKM010000109.1:0-3707 GCA_046597375.1 Acidimicrobiales bacterium
CGAGCCATGCCCGCCCTCCACCAGGCCCCGAAGGGGACGCTCGACGTCCTCCCGCCGGGCGACGGGGGAGCACCGTTCGACAGCCGGAGCTTCAGCGAGCTCGTGGCCCGATTCGCCCGTCTCGTCGAGGTCGCCGGGTTCGGTCTGATCATCGGACCGATGTTCGAGGACGTCTCGGTCTACGCCCGCGTGGGCGCCACCACCGACATCGTCCGCAAGGAGATGTACGACTTTCGCGACAAGGGCGACCGCCACCTCGCCCTCCGTCCTGACAGTACGCCGAGTGTGCTCCGGGCCTTCGTCGAGCATCGCCCCGACCTCCCGTGGCGGGTCTGGTATGCCACGCCCCACTTCCGCTACGACCGGCCCCAGGCCGGTCGGTACCGCCAACACCACAGTGTCGGCGTGGAGGTACTGGGGGTGGCCGACGCCGACCTCGACGCCGAGCTGATCAGCCTGGCCCACCAATTTCTCACCGACGAGCTCCGTCTCGACCAACTCCGCGTGCTGGTGAACTCGATCGGCGACGACGTGTGCCGCCCCGCCTACCGAGAGGCGCTCGTCGCCCATCTCGAAGGACGGGACGCCGAGCTGTGCGAGGAGCACCGCGAGCAGTGGCGCGACAACCCCATGCGCCTGTTCGACTGCAAGCGCGAGCCGTGCCAGCAGGTGACTGCGGATGCCCCGCGGCTGCTCGACCACTTGTGCGAGCCCTGCCGAGAGCACTTCGACCGGGTGCGTCGCCGTCTCGACGACCAGAAGATCGAGCACCACATCGAGCCCCGCCTGATCCGAGGGCAGGACTACTACAACCGCACGACCTTCGAGTTCGAGGCGACGAGCCTGACCAATGCGCAGCTCGCCTTGGGCGGTGGCGGCCGATACGACGGGTTCGTCGAGGCCCTTGGCGGCCCGTCGACGCCGGGCGTCGGTTTCGGGCTCGGTGTCGAACGCATCCTTCTCGCCGCCTCGGCCGAGGGCGCAGACCTCTCCGGTGACACTGCCCGTCTCGACGTGTTCATCGCCGACACCACTGGCGGTGACGCCGCCGCCGACCTGACCGACGGGCTCCGCCGGCTCGGGGTCCGGACCGACCGGGCCTACGACCAGCGGTCGTACAAGGCGCAGATGAAGCTGGCGATGCGGTCGGGCGCGCCCCTCGCCCTCGTGATCGAGCCCGACGGGTGGACCATCCGCACGCTCACCACCAAGGGCGAGCCGGCACCGACCTCTGCGGCGACCGCCGTCGACGACCTCCGAAAGCGAATGAGCGACCGATGACCCTGCGCACCGACTACTGCGGCGAGCTCTCCGCCGACGACATCGGACGTTCCGTCTCGCTCTGCGGTTGGGTCGCCCGCCGACGGGAGCACGGCGAGCATCTCGCCTTCGTCGATCTCCGCGACCACACCGGCCTCATCCAGTGCGTCGTCGGCAACGCCCACGACCTCCGCAACGAGTACGTGCTCCGGATTACCGGCACGGTCCGCCAGCGTCCCGAGGGCACCGTCAACGATCAGTTGGCCACCGGGCAGGTCGAGATCGGTGAGTGCGAGGTCGAGGTGCTGACCACGGCCGAGCCGCCGCCGTTCCCCGTTACCGACCGCATCGACGCCGACGAGAGCGTCCGCCTGAAGTACCGCTTCGTGGACATGCGCCGGGAGCGGATGCAACGCAACCTGCGGGTGCGCTCCAAGGTCAACAGCGCGCTCCGGGCCGCCATGGAGCGCCAAGGGTTTCCGGAGATCGAGACGCCGATGCTCTGGACGCCGACGCCCGAGGGAGCGCGCGAGTTCCTTGTGCCGAGTCGCCTACAGCCGGGCAAGCAGTACGTCCTGCCGCAGAGCCCGCAGATCGCCAAGCAGCTGCTGATGGTGGCCGGATTCGACCGGTACTTCCAGATCGCTCGGTGCCTCCGCGACGAGGATCTGCGGGCCGACCGTCAGTTCGAGTTCATGCAACTCGACATCGAAGCCAGCTTCGTCGAGCCTGAGGACGTTTACGGGTTCATCGGCGAGGCCGTGGCCGACGCCACCGAGGCCATCACCGGCGAACGGCCGGAGATCGCCCGCATGCCCCATGTGGAGGCCATGGAGCGCTTCGGCATCGACAAACCCGACCTCCGCTTCGGGATGGAGCTCGTCGAGCTCACACCGATCTTCGCCGCCACCGAATTCAACGCCTTCAAGGCCGGGTGCATCAAGGGCATCCGCGCACCCGGCTCGGCCGAGGAGTACGGCCGCAACAAGCTCGACGCCCTCACCGACACGGCGAAGCAGCGGGGCGCCAAGGGTCTTGTCTGGATGAAGGTCAAGGCGGGCGGCGAGCTCGATTCGCCGGTGGCCAAGTTCCTCAGCGACGACGAGAAGCGGGCCCTGCACGACACCCTCGCGGCCGAGCCCGGCGACCTTCTCTTCCTCGTCGCCGACGAGCGACGCACGGTGCAAGAAGTGCTCGGCGCGCTGCGCAACGACCTCGGCCGACCTCCCGTCAGCCAAGGGCCCCACCGCTTCCTCTGGGTCACCGAGTTCCCCATGTTCGACGGCACCGGCGACGACGGGAGCCCGCAAGCCGCCCACCACCCGTTCACGATGCCTCACCCCGACGACCTCGAGTTGTTGGAGACCGACCCGTTCAAGGTGCGAAGTCAGGCCTACGACCTCGTGATGAACGGGTGGGAGTTGGGCAGCGGGAGCATCCGGATCCATCGCAGCGACATCCAGGCGAGGGTGTTCAAAGCCATGGGTATCAGCGACGCGGAGGCCGAGGAGCGCTTCGGTTTCCTGCTCGGGGCCTTCAAGTACGGCGCACCGCCCCATGGGGGCTTCGCCGTGGGTCTCGACCGTCTCGTCGCCATCCTGGCCGGCGAGGACAACATCCGTGAGGTCATCGCCTTCCCCAAGGCCTCGTCCGGCATCGACCCGATGACGGGTGCTCCCCAGGCGGTCGATCCCAAGGTCTTGGCTGACGTCGGTCTCCGCACCCTCCCGCCGCCGAAGTAGCCGGCGCATCGTGGCCGAGTCGCCGGACCTCTTCACGTCTGCTCTCGCAGAACGGCTGGCGCGGCAGGGCCCGCTGGCGGCCCGCATGCGGCCCGCCACCCTCGATGACATCGTCGGGCAACGTCACCTGCTCGGCGTCGGCAAACCGCTCCGGAGTCTCATCGAGGCCGACCGCCTGAGCTCGATCATCCTGTGGGGCCCGCCCGGCACCGGCAAGACGACGCTGGCCAACGTGATCGCCTCGTCGACCAACAAGGGGTTCGTGCCGCTCAGCGCCGTGAGCGCCGGCGTGAAGGACGTGCGCGACGCCGTCGACAAAGCGCAGCGCCGACTCGCTGACCACGACCAGGGCACGATCCTCTTCCTCGACGAAGTGCACCGCTTCAACAAGGCGCAGCAGGACGCCCTGCTCCCGGCGGTCGAGTCGGGCATCCTCACGCTGATCGGGGCCACGACGGAGAACCCGTTCTTCGAGGTCAACGCGCCGCTCCTCAGCCGCTCGACCCTCTTCCGCCTCGAGCCTCTCGCGCCGGATGATCTGGCGCTGCTCCTGCGGCGGGCCCTCGACCACGAAGATGCGCTGGCCGACGACGACGCCATCACCCACCTGGCTCAAGCCGTCGACGGCGATGCTCGCGCCGCCCTCACCACGCTCGAAGTGGCCCTGGCCATCGCGGGCGGCGACCGTCCCCACGTCGTTCTCGA
>JBKJKM010000191.1:0-10320 GCA_046597375.1 Acidimicrobiales bacterium
CGGACGCGTCGCCCTCAACACAGTGCAAGTCGTTCACCGCCGAGCCCGGCGCATAGTCGATCTCGACTGCGTCTCCCCCGACCCCAACCTCTCGGTCGGGTCGGCCATCGTCCGCGATCTTCTCGAAGGCAAGGTGGTGCTCGTGGATGTGAGTGGACTGGGATCGACCGAAGAGGTTCTCGTGGCCTCCTTCCTCGCCCGCCGGGTGCTCGACGAGTGGTCGGGCGCCTACCTCGACGATCCCGAGCGCCACGAGCGCATGCCCGTCGTCGCCGTCGTGTTGGAAGAAGCCCAGCGGGTGCTGTCGTCCAACCGCGATCGCGAGTCCAACGTGTTCCCGCGGGTGGCGCGCGAGGGTCGCAAGTTCAAGGTCGGTCTGTGCGCCATCACCCAGCAGCCGAAGCTGCTCGACGACGAGCTGCTGAGCCAGTTCAACACCTTCTTCATCCTCGGCCTGGCCGACGAGAAGGATCGCAACATCCTGCGGGGCTCGTCGAAGCAGGACATCTCCGCCCTGGGCCCGGAGATCCAGACGCTCATGCCCGGCGAGTGCCTCATCGCCAACCTGGCGGCGCCCTTCGCCGTGCCGGCCAAGGTGCACCTCTGGGCCGACGCCTGCCGCAACGCACCCGTACCCCCCGAGCCCCGTCCCACGGCGACGGCCAACATCAGCGCCTTGGTCGACTGAATGTCGTCCATCCGGATCACCGATCGCGGCGTCGGGAGCGCCAGCGAACAGCCGCACGCCGAGTGGCAAGGCCATCTGCCCGAAGGGCCCCCCGCCGCAGAGCGAGGCCATTGACATGGCTCGCATCGCCGCCATCGGCGACGCCCACCTCGGCCGCTCGTACCTCAACGTCGTCGACGCCACCGGCGTCAACCAGCGCGAGCGCGACTTCGAGCGCTCGTTCACCGACGCCGTCGACCTGGCCCTCGCGCAGAAGCCCGACGTCGTCGTGTGGCTCGGCGACATCTTCGACCACCCACGCCCCACCTACCGCTCGTATCGCGTCGCCCAGCGGGCCCTCACCCTCATCCGGGAGCACGGTGCGCAATGCGTGATCATCACCGGCAACCACGACACGCCGAGGCTGCCGGGCACCGGCTCGCCCTACTCGACGCTCTTCGACACCTTCCCCGAGTTCCACTTCGCCCACCGGCTTACCTACGAGCGCTTCGAGCTCCCCGGCCTCGGTCTCGTCGTGCACGCCGTACCGCAAATGCTGACCGTCGACGCCACGCTCGAAGCGTTGGCCGAGGCCGACCGCAGCCGGTCGCTCGACAAGTCGAACCTGTTGCTCACCCACCCTCGCATCACCCAGGTCGAGCCGCGCTACGCCGACATCAACGAAATCGAGGTCGACGCCGGCCTCCTGCAGTCCGACCTGGTGCTGCTCGGTCACTACCACTTCCACACCCAGGTCCGCGAGGGCATCTGGTACGCCGGCTCGACCGACTCTTTCACTTTCGCCGACGACCCCGAGAAGGCCAAAGGCATCGTGGTGCTCGACACCGACACCGGCAAGCTCGAGCACAAGGCGCTCCACGGCCAGCGGCCGCTCGTCACGCTCGACACGATCGAGGCCCTGGGCCTGTCGCCGCGTGAGCTCTCCGACCTCGTCCTCGCGCGCGCCGCCGGCATCCCCGAGGGCGCCGTCGCCCGTCTGTACCTCGATGGTGTCGACCCCGAAGCGTTCCGGATGCTCGACGGCGACGCCGTCCGAGCGGCGTCGTCTCTGGCCCTGCACTTCAAACTGGAGCCCCAGTTCGCCGGCATCGAGATGAAGGTCGACCTCCCCGACATGGACTCCATGCCGGCGCGGTGGGAGCGCTACATCGACGACCAGGACCTCACGGGTTTCAACCGCGTCCGCATACGCGACCTGGGCAATGAGTACCTCAGCCGGGCCGTCGAGGTGGCCGACTAGCGGTGCGCATCACCCGCATCTACCTGCGCAACTACCGGGTCTACGAACAGGAGCTCGACCTGGCCCTGCCGGCCGGCCTCGTCGGGGTGTTCGGGCCCAATGGTGCCGGCAAGAGCGCCCTGCTCGAGTCGATCCTCTGGACGCTGTGGGGCCGCAGTCGCACCCGCAACGAGGAGATTCGCACGAGCGGCGTCAATGCCGAGTGCATCACCGAGGTCGAGTTCGAGCACGAGGGCCACCTCTACCTCGTGCGCCGAACCATCTCGGGCATCAACTCGACGGTCAAGGCGGAGGCGTGGGCCGACCGCCTGCAGGTCGCCAACGGCGTCCGTGACGTGAAGCAGTACGTGCACTCCGTTCTCGGCATGGACGACACCGCCTTCCGGGCGTCGGTCTTCGCCGAGCAGAAACAAATCGCCGCCTTCAGCGCCCAGAAGCCGGCCGAGCGGCGCGACCTCGTTCTCAAACTGCTCGGCATCACCCCTCTCGACGCCGCCCGCGACGCCGCCCGCAGGGACGCCAAGACGGCCCGCGACGACGTTGACCGGGTGCGGGCGCTGCTCCTCGACGTCGACGAACTACGGCCACGCGTCGACCAGGCGATGGCGGCGGCGGAGTTGGCGGCCATGGAGGCGGCGTCGGAAGCAATAGCCGCGGCAGCGGCAAAAGCCGCCCTGGCTGCCTCCGAAGTCGCATTTGCGGCCCTCGACGAGGTCCGCCAAGAACACGAGGCCCTCGTGCGGGAGGGCACGTCGGCGCGGGCCGAAGCCGACCAGTCCGCCCTCCGCGTTGCGACCCTGACCACCGAGTTGGCCGAGTTGGCCACGGCGGCCGATGAGCTGGCGACGCTGCGCCCGCTGGCCGAAGGGCTCGACGTCAGCGAGTCCCAGCTTCGCCTGGTGCACCAGGTGGCGGCGGCCACGTCGGCCGTCGAATCCCTGCCCCGGGTCGAGGAGCCGATCGGGCCCGACGACGCCGCCTTGGCCGAGGCCCAGTCCACGGCCGCCGAGGTCAAGGGGCGCCTCGACGGCGTGGCCGGCGGGATCGCCGCCGCCGTGGGCGAGGTGCAACGGGCGAGCGACCAGTTGGAGCGATCGGCGTCGTTGTCGCCCGAGGGCGCGTGCCCCGTGTGCGGGCAGGAACTGGGCGACGCGTTCGCCTCGGTGCGCCGACACCGCGAGGAGGAGTTGGCGCAAGCGGAGACCCGCCTGGCGTCCGTGCGGGCGGAGCACGACTCGCTGCAGGGGGCCGCGGCTGCGGCGGCCTCCCGGCTCCGCTCGGCCATGGCCGCCCACTCGTCAGCCGCCGCCTCGGCGCGGGCCCACGAGCAGCACCGCCACCAGCGCGCCACGCTCGAGGCGGCGATGGCGGCCGCCGTGGCTGCGCTGGGTCGACCGGTGGGCGATGGCGAGGTGGCCCAGCTCGAGCGCGAGGTCGCAGAACGGCGGGCGGCGGCCCGGCGCAGCGCCCACCTCGAAGGTTCCCTGGGTCGCCGGCCGGTGGCCGAGATCCAGTTGGCCGAGGAGCAGGACCGGCTCGACCAGGCCGAGGGGCGGCGGCGCGCCCTGCTCGACAAGGTGCACAGCCTCGGCTTCAAGACGGAGCGCCTGGCCGATCTCCGGTCGTCGCGCGACGAGTCGCGGCGCAAGTCTGAGCAGGCCGCCGGCATCGCCGAGTCCGTCCGGCTGGCAGCCGAGCGAGCCCGCATGGCGGCCGAGGGCGAGGCCCAGCGCCTCGCCGATGCCGAGGCCCAGCACGCCGCGCTGGCCGAACGGTCGGAGGATGCCCGCCACCTCGGTCGCATGGCCGAGCTCATGAACACGTTCCGCACCAACGTGGTCGCCACCGTCGGGCCCCGATTGTCCGCCCAGGCGGCCGAGCTCTTCGGTGAGCTCACCGACCACGAATACGACCTCCTCCAGGTCGACCCCGAGTCCTACGAAATCCAGATCGTCGACCACGGCCGGGCGTACGGCATGGACCGGTTCTCCGGCTCCGAGACCGACCTTGCCAACCTGGCGCTGCGTGTGGCCATCAGCGAGCACGTCCGCTTCCAATCGGGCGGCGCCGTCGGTCTCCTCGTACTCGACGAGATCTTCGGACCCCTCGACGACGACCGCAAGGAGCGCATGCTCCTGGCCCTCGAGCGACTCCGAGCCCGCTTCGCCCAGGTCCTGGTCGTCACCCACGCCAGCGACATCAAGGAGCAGCTCCCGGGCGCCATCGAGGTCGTGAAGCTCCCGGGTCGTCGCGCCACCGCGCGGGTTTTGAACGGCATCTGACACGCCGGCCCCAAGGGTCAGGCGCTGGGCGGGCTCAACCGGCGACGATGGTGAGCACGGCGGGCGTGGTGGGGGCCGGCGGGGTCCGCTCGTCAGGGGCGAGCATCGGGTGGGCCGCTAGCTCGGTGATGACTGCGGGAAGCACGGGGCGGGAGAACAGAAAGCCCTGCACGCTTCCACAGCCGAGGCGCCGGACGTGGGCCAGCTGATCGAGTGTCTCGACCCCCTCGGCCACCACCGCCATCCCGAGCTCGGCCGCGAGGGAGACGACGGCCCGCACGATGGCGCGGTCAGCTGCACTCGCCGACAGACCGTCCACGAAGGACCGATCGATCTTCACGAGCTGCAGTGGCAGCTTCTTGAGATAGCTGAGGGACGAATAGCCCTGACCAAAGTCGTCGAGGGCCCACGCCACGCCCAGCCGGCCGATGTCGGCCATCGTGGCGACAGCCCGCTCGGCGTTGTCGATGAACACGCTCTCGGTGACCTCGAGCACAAGGCGGTGCGGATCGATGCCGGAAGTGCGCAGGATCGATGAGAGGTCGGCGACCAGGTCAAGGTCCCCGAACTGGAGCGCCGACAGGTTCACGGCCACGTGGAGATCGAGTCCTTCGTCCGCCCACACCCGTGCCTGGCGGCACGCCTCTTCGAGCACCCACCGTCCGAGCGGGACGATGAGTCCGGTCCGCTCGGCGACGGGGATGAACTCGCTCGGCGAGACGCTGCCCCGCTCCGGGTGCTCCCAGCGGGCCAAAGCCTCCACGCCCGACAGTCGTCCGCTCACCAGGTCGACGACCGGCTGATACTCGAGGTGGAACTCTCCTGCGGTGATGGCCCGCCGGAGGTCGGTCTCCTGGTCGAGGCGGTGGAGAGCGACGTCATCCATCGAGGGAACGAACACCTCCCAACGTCCGCCGCCGGCCTCCTTGGCCCGGTACATCGCCAGGTCGGCATCGCGGATCGGGTCCCACCGCCGGACCGCACCGCTGGTGTCGCCGGTGCGGTCGACGGACGCCGCCGTCGCGAGGGCGATGCCGATGCTGGCGGATACGCCGAAGTTGCGGCCGGCGAGCGAGAAGTGCTCGTCGAACGAACGGAGCACACGTTCGGCCACGCCCACGGCGTTGGCGAGCCCGGCTCCCTCGAGCAAAATGGCGAATTCGTCGCCGCCGTAGCGGGCCAGGATGTCGCCCGGGCGCAGGCACATGGTCAACCGCTGCCCGACCGACCGGAGAAGGTGATCACCCGCCTCGTGGCCCAGGCTGTCGTTGATGGTCTTGAACCCGTCGAGGTCGAGGAACAAGACGGCAAGGTCGTCAGGATGGCGAGCCAGCGCAGCATCGATCCGATCGACGAGCAGGCTGCGATTGGGCAGCCCGGTCAGCGAGTCGTGGCTGGCCTGGTGGCGCAACTCCAGCTCGAAGGATTGGCGCTCGGCGTAGCGACGAGCGACGACGAGGGCGGCCCCGGCCTGGGCGGCGAGCAGGTCGAGGCACTCGACCTCGGACGCCACGATGCCGGATTGTCGCCGACCGGCGATGAGCACCCCGGCCAGCTCGCCGGCCGACCACACGGGACAGGCGACGGCGCCTCGAAGACCCGAAGCTCGGACCGAAGCCACACCGTCCTCCCAGGCGGCATAGTCGTCCTCGACCACGGTGGCCCGGGCGAGATGCACGCGGCCGGACAGGCCCACGTCGAGAGGTTGGGTGGTGCGGTAGTCGTTGATGACCATGCCCTCGCGGTATGCCTGCTCCGACGTTCCCGCCTTTTCGTCGTAGAAGCAGAGCTCGGCGGCATCGAAGCCGGCGGCGACAGCGGCGCCGACGACAGCCTGCAACAGGTGGTGGCTATCGAGCGTGCTCATGCTGCGAGCGGCTTCGGCCACGGTGGCCAGCAGCGCGGCTCGATGTTCGCTCTCCTCGCGAGCCTCGACGTGGCCGGTCATCTCCTCGAGCATCTGGCGGGAGAGGAAGGTCGCCATGAAGGCAGTAAGGCCGAGCACGGCGAGTCGGAGCGCCAGCTCGGCGGCGGGCACGGCGTCGACAACCGCCAGAACCAGATAGGCGGCGAAGGTGAAGCACAGCAACACGATCTGTCCACCGGGGGGATACGTCGCAGCGAAGAACAGCGTCGTCAACACGTAGAGCCAGAACAGCGACGAACCGCCACCGCCGGTGAGCGTGAGGCCGACCGTCACGAGGACGATGTCGAGGAACGACCACGCGTACAGCGCGAAGACGCCGACCGACGAGCTCAACAGGCGTGACCACGGCAGCCGGCCGATGACCAGCGCACCCACGGCGGACGTCGCGACGAGGCCGGCATAGGCCGGTCCTGGCACCTGAGGGCCGCCGTCGAGGAACGGGTAGGCGGCGAGCACGAGGACGACGAGGAGGGTGGTCTGGACGGCGACACCGACGGCCCGCAGCCGATACCGCCGAAGCGCCTCCTCGGCGGCCGTCATCTCACAGAGCGTGACTGACTCCAAACGCTGCGTCCATGGACGATCCGAACCATTTTCCGCCGGCCATCACTCGCACGAACGGACTAGTCACCGGGCAAGAGGCGGCCCCAGCAGAACGGTCGCTTGCAAAAGTTTACGTTCTGCGTACTGGGGAAGGGAAGGCGGCATGAACATCGGAACTGTTGACCTCAACAAGCTGCGTGGCCTGAGCGACAAGGCCATCGGCCTCTACAAGGAAATCGCCGGCACCGTGCTCGGCAACGACAAGCTCGAGAAGGCCGGTGAGGCCCAGCAGGAGCGGGCGACCGAGACCCTCCGGGGCCTGCGGGCCGAGCTGAAGGCCGAGGCGAAGGAAGCCAAGGCCGAGTTCTTCGAGCAGAAGCAGAAGGCCGCCGAGCGCGCCAAGAGCGCCTGAGAAGAAGGGATCGAACGACATGGGTGCATTCGAAGAAATCAAGGGCAAGGCCAAGGAAGCCATCGGCGACCTGACTGACAACACCGAACTGCAGGCCGAGGGTCAGGCCCAGAAGGAAAAGGGCAAGGCCGAAGTCGAGGCCACCGAGGCTCGCGCCGAGGCGAAGGTCCACGAGGCCAAGGCCAAGGCCAAGGAGCTCGAGCAGGAAGCGGCTGAAGAGACCAAGTAGCACGGCCGCTCGAACAGAACGACGAAGGTGCCGCCCTCCGGGGCGGCACCTTCGCGTGACCGGCTCGGCCGGCTGCGCGACACTGGGGGCGCAGCGAGTCGGCCGGGTGATCGCGGGCCGGTACCTCGGTATCGGGTCGAGGAAGGTCGGGGCTCCACAGGGCAGGGTGCTGGCTAACGGCCAGTCGGAGTGATCCGCAGGAAAGTGCCACAGAGAACAGACCGCCGATGGCCCGGGCAACCGGGCACAGGTGAGGGTGAAACGGTGCGGTAAGAGCGCACCAGCGCCCGGGGTGACCCGAGCGGCTCGGCAAACCCCACTCGGAGCAAGGCCAAGACGGGGAGGGCGGCCCGCCCGTTCCCACCCCAGGTAGGCCGCGTAGATGGATGATCACCGAACCGGTGTCTCGCAAGAGCCCGGGGAACAGAACCCCGCCTACAGGCCGACTCGCTGCGCATCACCCGAACCACACCTCCAGCTCGCCCACGTCGAGGCTTCTGACGTCGTAGCCTGCAGGAATATGGGTGGAATGGCGGATTTGCCCGAGGGTCCCGTGACCATCATGTTCACCGACGTCGAGGGCTCCACCGCGCTACGGACGAGCCTCGGCGACGAGAAAACCGATGCGCTGTTCCGAGAGCACGACGAGATCATCCGGGCGGAGATCGTCGCCCACCGGGGCACAGACCAGAAGGCCGCATTGGGCGACGGCTTCCTCGCCGTCTTCGTCTCCACCCGACGGGCGGTGGCCTGTGGAATCGCCATTCAGAAGGCGTTCGACACGTTCAATCGGAGCCGGTCGGGCCCATCGTTGAACGTCCGCCTCGGGCTGAACACCGGCGAGGTGGCGTGGCAAGACGGACAGCTTTCCGGCGAGGCCGTGCATGCCGCCGCCCGCGTCTGCTCGGCCGGTTCTGGTGGACAGATCCTCGTGTCGGACGTGACTCGTCAGCTGGCCGGCACGGTTCCGGACGTCACCTTCCGCGACGCAGGGGAATTCCAGCTCAAGGGGTTCCCGCAGCCGTGGCGACTGTGGAATGTCGTCTGGGTCCGCGAGACCACGGCGATGCCCGAACAGGTCTTCGTCGGTCGCGACGCCGAGCTCACCCACCTCCGGTCGAGGCTGATGGGGGCGCTCGATGGTCGCGGTGGGCTGGTGCTGCTGGGCGGAGAACCCGGGGTCGGCAAGACCACCCTTGTGCGCCAGCTGATCCGCGAGGCCGAGAAGCGCGGCGCCCTTGCGGTCTTTGGCCGGTGCTACGAGTCGGACGGCACCATCCCCTACTCCCCGTTCGTCGAAATGCTCGAGCAGGCGTTGGCCCTCATGCCGGCCGACATCGTGCGGGAGGACATGGGTGACGACGCGCCAGAAGTGGCTCGTATGGTGCCCGAGTTGCGTCGACGATTTCCCGACATCGGGCAGCCACTCGACCTTCCTCCTGAGCAGCAGCGTCGATATTTCATGAATGCGGTCACCTCCTTCGTGGCCCGCGGTGCATCGCGTTTTCCGTTGTTGATGGTGATGGATGACCTGCACTGGGCCGATGAGCCGACCCTGCTGCTGATCGAGCACATGGCGGCCGTCATGCCGGAACTCCGAATTCTCGGGGTCGGCACCTACCGCGACGTGGAACTCGACGTCTCCCGCCCGCTGGCGGCCACGCTCGAGCGGCTCTTACGCGGACGTATCGTCGAGCGTCTTCAGATCAAGCGGTTCGACCGGACGACCGTGGCCACCATGATCGAGGCTTTGGCCGACCAACCGCCGCCCGATGCGGTGGTCGATGCCATCTTCGGTGAGACCGAGGGCAACCCGTTCTTCGTCGAGGAGGTGTTCCGGCATCTGGTCGAGGAAGGGAAGCTCTTCGACGGCGAAGGGTTCCGTTCCGACATCCACGCCGACGACCTCGACGTGCCGGAGAGCGTCCGGCTCGTCGTTGGCCGGCGCCTCGAGCGGCTCGGCCCTGACGCCCGCAAGGTGCTCGCCGCCGGCGCCGTGGTCGGCCGGGCGTTCCCGTTCCGGTTGTTGGAGGAGATCGTCGACCTCGACAGCGCCACGTTGCTCGACGTCGTCGAAGCCGCCGAACAGGCCCGCGTCGTCGTCGTCGAGGAGCGCGACGGTGAGGTCCACTACTCCTTCGGCCACGAACTGATCCGCCAGACGCTGCTGTCGGGCCTCTCGGTGCTGCGTCGGCAGCGATTGCACCTCGCCGTGGCCGACGCCATCGAACGCATCGACAAGCGCGCCCGACTGCACCGACCCTCCGAGATCGCACAGCATCTCCTGTTGGCGGGTGCCGCGGCAGACGCCGAGCGAACGCTCGAACTCTTGGAGCTCACGGCCCAACGGGCCCTCGACGCGGCCGCCTTCGAAGAAGCGCTACGCGCCATCGACGACGCCACGGCGATCGTCGAAGCCGACGACGAGCTCCGCGTGGCCAAGCTTCGCGTCCAGCGAGGTTGGGCCGTACGCGCCCTCGGCCACTTCGACGAATGCATCACCCTGTGGAGCGCGGCTATCGACACCTTCGCCATGTTCGGTCTGACCGACGAGGCCGCAGCCCTGAGCGCCGAGACGGGCTACCAGCAGATCTGGCTGAACCGTTTCGACGAGGGTTTCGTCACCTACGCGCGTGGGATGACGATCATCGGCGAACAGCCGACACCCACCCGAGCTCGATTGCTCGGCCTGAGCGGCGGCATGGCCGGGTTGGCCGGCTTCTACGAAGCGGGTGTGGAGCAGCTCGACGAGGCCGAGTCGATCGCCCGGGCCCTCGGCGACGACCGCGCACTCGGACAGGTGCTGTGGGCCCGAACCATGGCCGAATGGTCGAACAGTCGCAGCTCCCAAGCAATCGAGTCCGGCCGCGAGGCGATCGAGTGCCTCCGTCGCGCGAACGATCAGTGGTCACTGGCAGACGCGCTCGCCTGGACGTCATATCCGCTCATCCTCAGCTGCCGCAGCGAACTTCTACGAGAGGGCGAGACCCTCGCCGCGG
>JBKJKM010000230.1:0-4684 GCA_046597375.1 Acidimicrobiales bacterium
CACCCGCCGGCAGGCGCGCACTCCTCGCGCACCGGATCGCGATCGCGCGCAGCAGGCTGCGATCGTGCTCAGCCAGATCGATCAGGTTGCCGAGCAGATCGCTCAAGCGCGCGCCGCCCAGGTCACGCAGTCGAGGACCGCTCTCGTCACCGCAACCGGCGCACATATCGATGCTTCCGGCGTCGCTTCACAGTTGGTGTCGAGCAGTTCCGGTGCCGAGCTGCTAGTGAGCGATGAGGGTCGGGTCGTATTCCGCGTCGGTGATGATCTCTCCGGATTGCGCAAGAAGGCGGTCGCCTACGCGCAGCGGGACACGTCGCAGGGCAACCCCAAGTACAACAATCTCGTCGCCCGGATCGACCAGATCTCATTGGCAACGATCGCCGACCTCAGCCTCGGGGAGATCGACGATGACATCGCCGACACCGATCGGCTCTGGGTGGAGATCTGGACCCGCGGTGGATCATCGCTCAGCCCCGGCGAGCACACCTTGATCGATCAGGCGGTCGGTGCGTTTGCGGCGCTGACGCCGGACGGAGTTGACGCGATACCGGTGTTCCGGGGCCCGGAGCGAGACGTGCACGTGGTTCTTGCTACCGGTCAGACACTCAAGTCGCTTCCGGTACTTCTGGCGGATGCGGCTGAGGTTCACCGCGCTCCCGTCATCAACCCAATCGTGCTGGCAGAGGCCCAGGATCTCGCCGGCGAAGTCGCCGAGGTGGACCCTCCGCCCGACGGCGCGATCGTCATTGCTGTTCATGACAGCGGCGTAGACGCGAACCACCCCTACCTAGCACCGATTCTCTTGGGCGCGGACAGTGTCGTGCCAGGCGAGCTTGGTACAAGCGACACGGATGGGCACGGAACGCAGATGGCCGGGGTGGCTGCATACTCGGCCCTCGCCGAGGGAGTCGCGGGCGGTGTCTTGCACGCTGATGCATGGCTCGTCTCCATGCGGCTCCTGGACTCGGCCACCGAAGCAGGCGGCGACCCCGAACGCGGCGTGATGTGGGCAGAACGCACCACTGAATCAGTAGTAGCCGCTGAATCATTCGCTGAGGGCATTCCGGTGATCCACAACCTCAGCTTGGGTGCGGACAACCCAAGCACCGGGCGACTCGATCGAACGGCGTGGTCTGTGGCGGCCGACCTCCTTGCGTGGAACCAAGGTCACGGACGCCTCGTCGTTGTCGCTGGCGGAAACGCCGACCTCATCATTGATCCCAACGACTACCCATACATCAATCTTGGCCCTCCGTATCTTCAACAACCAGGCCAGGCCTGGAATGTGCTGACAGTCGGCGGGTTCACCAATCTCGACCAACTCACCTCGGAGGACGTTGCCCTTGGCTACCCGGCCCCACTGGCCGCGGCAGGGGAGCTCAGCCCACACAGCCGCACCGCGGCAGGTGGCAGCCGACCAATCAAGCCAGACATCGTCATGGAAGCCGGCAACACGGCTCCAGGAGGAGGGCTCGAAAACCCGGAAGCTCAAGGCCTCACGATCCTGACTCTCAGATCAACAACGTCGGGCTCGGGGGCACTACTTCGCCGCACGTATCAGACCAGCCCTGCGGCTGCCGCGGCGTCCAATGCCCTCGGTCAGGTCGCAACCGCTCAGCCAGCTTTGCGCCCAGCTACTTGGCGCGGCCTTCTCGTCAATACGGCGAGATGGCCCGAGGCTGCAGTCGCGCAGCTTCCGGACCGACGAGATCTCCTCCGATCGTTCGGCTACGGCGTGCCCAACCTCGAGCGAGCGACGAACAGTGCCTCCAACCGGCCCGTCATGGTTTACGAAGGCACCCTGAAGCCGAGTCAGCATCTCGGCGGCGACGTTGATAGGCGTGCAGACTTCGTCGAGATCCCCTTCCCCGAGGACGAGCTGCACGCCATCGGCGACGCGCCGGTCGACCTTGCTGTGACGCTCTCGTACTTCGTGGAACCCACCGACAACCTCACCCGCCGCGCCTACGCCGGTGGCCGCCTGCGGTGGGACCTGCAAGGCCCCACGGAAACCGCAGACAGCTTCCGCGCGCGGATCAACCGGCTTGTCCTCGACCAAGGGATCTCGGCCGGAGCGGGCTCCTACGCATGGGACGTCCCATCAGACGACCGGTCACGCGGCACCCTTCAACACGGCCACGCTGAGGTGTCTGCGGCCGACATCGCGGGCTCACGGCTGCTCGCCGTGTACCCGGTACTCGGCTGGTGGGAAGACTCGAGAGAGGGATGGGAAAAGGAGATACCGTACTCGGTCGTCGTGAGCGCTGACCTTGGCGACGTCGACGTTGAACTGCACGCACTAGTTGCGAGCGCGTTGATTTCGGTTGTCCTCCCTGCGTCCGATTAGCCCGTGCTCACAGGCGTTCCGGCTGGCGGCATGCGGCTCAGGATCAAGCACGTCGCAACGGCTAGCGACGGCTGCGGCGTGCTGCAACGAACAGGTAGGCGGCGTTACGTCGCTTATTCAGCCGACTGCCTAGGTACGGGGCGAGGGTTGCTAGGCCGCCGAGAGCGCCTGCGCCGATGCCCATGAGTCCGCCGGTGATTCCGCCCATGACCATGGATGCTCCAGAGAGGCCGCCCGGAATGACTGCCTGCCAGGCGAGGTCGGTGCCTGCCGTGCGTTCAAGTTTCTTTGACGCAGCATCCAGCTGGTGACTCAGGTTGGTGATGGCGTCGATGTTCTCGATGTCGGTGCGAGCCGTCGCAAGTGACGCACGGACCTGGGCCCGGAGGTCCTCGATGGCGTTCTCATTACGCACGAGCTTCGCTATGTCGGGACTGGTCAGGTCGTTGAGCTCGGGGACATCGGCCCATAGGGCAGCCTGAGCTGGCCCGATGCGCGCATCTGACTCTCGGGTTCGCAGGAGGCGAGCCTCGAACAAGGATCCCGAAACGTACTCCGAGCCGAATAGATCGGCGGTAACGACCCTTTCGTTCGTTCTCTGGACGAGTGCGCTGACTGCGGAGTCCTTGACTTGGTTGATCCAAGGTTCGTAGTCGTGGGAGGGGTCGTAGGGCTGAAGCATCGCCGTCGTGAACGTCCGGCTCTCGTCGTCGAGGGACCCCGGAAGGATGCGACCGTAGAGCCAGAAGTTCGCGATCTCGTTGGACAGTTCGTCGCAGGCCGTGACGAAGAGTGCCTCGCGGGCTGTCGGACCTTCGACGATCAGCTGGCTCTGGACCCAAGAGACGAGAGCTGTTCGCTTAAGGTCGTTCGCGGTCAGGTCGAGCGCGACCTTGCCGTGGGCGGCCATCGCGACACCAGGTGGCACGGGCAGCGCGATGCCGACCTCGAGAAGTTCCTTGTTCTTCAGCTGCCGCTTGGCGGCTTCCCTCAAGTCCCGGCATGTCGGGCTCCCAAGGATCCTATCGAAAACACGGTCGGGGAACAGAACGTGGTCAGCAAGGAGGACGGTACGTCCAAGGAACTGGGCGAGGTCCAGTTCCTGGTTCCACAGGATCGTTCGCCTCGGTCGTTCCTTGGCGAGCTCGGCGACGGTGCAGATCGTGTGAGCGGTCAGTTGGAAGACCGCGTTGAGGACGTCGTCAGGCGGCGGTGCGTCAGAGTTGGGCAGTCCGGCGAGGCGACGAAGGACCTCGACTCGAAGGCCACCGAGACTTTCTAGCGGGATCGCGCCGTCACTGGCTTCGCCGCTGAGGGCGACGCCAAGGTTCGCCTCCAGATTGGTGTACGAGATAGGTCGGTGCCGGTCCTTGCGGCGGCATATAAAAGCCGGTGCCCGCAGGCAGCATCCCAGTGAGAGCATTCGTAGACAGAGACGTCGATGGGCTCAGGTATCTGCTGCCTTCGAGATCCTGTGGCAGTGACGCGCCGCGTAGCGAGGGCGGGCGTTGATTGCCGTGGCATTGCTTGTACTTTCTCGGTGATCCGCACCAACAGCGCTCGTTCCGCCCGTACGGTGCGAGAAGGTCTGTTCCGATCACAGGCCGATTGTGCCGCACGCCGCGGACACAAGTGTGGTTGCTGACTCGCGGAGATCCCAGGGTCGCGAGAGCATGGCCAGCTTCCAGGAAAGGTGAGTCATCCGGCGCTCACCCCACCTTCCAGGAGGGCGCGACACGCATGGATTCGATAGCCCACCACTTACCCTCCCGAAACCGCCGTGATCATCCGTGATCGCTCGGGTATGGTCGTAGGTGAGCGAGACGCTGAATCCCTGTCAATCAAAGGGATTCCGCTGTTTCCGGAGCTGATCGGTTGGGTTCGGTAGGCCGCTGAATGATTCCAGAGGTCGCAGGTTCAAATCCTGCCCCCGCTACAAAATTCAGGCCCTGACCTGCGGAAACGCACTGGTCAGGGCCTGATGGTTTTAAACCGCGTCATCACAAAGGCATCAGAAACACCGCGTTGAGGGCGTTCGAACTGGTGCGTTTGTGCAGGTCAGCGACCTGCAGCCTGAGCGGTTGAGGCGCGTTGATATGGGTTCAAATCCCCGACCACGGTTTCGCGGCGTGTCGGATCAGGTTTCCGATAGGCAGGCTCGGAACGGCCTAGCCTGATCTGGGCTTGTTTGCCTTGTGGCTCCCGCCGCTCGGCCTCGCAGCAGGTGACTTAGGTCCCTTACTCAGGCTGGCGCCTACGGGCAGTGTTGATGACGCCATCAATCATTTGCGAGGCGGGGAAGCTGACGATGTCCACGACGGTCGGAACAGTTGA
>JBKJKM010000164.1:0-8735 GCA_046597375.1 Acidimicrobiales bacterium
GTCGAGAGGGTGGATGACACGTGGAACTCCAAGGAAATCGAAACGCGCACTCGCGCGTGGGGCGTCTGTGATTGACCTGCCCGGGGGGTGACCGCATCGGGAGGTACTGCTCCAGAACGGCCCATCGGTCCGGTGCTGCGACCAACGATGAGACCACGATACCAGTGACGGCCCGTACGACCCCTACTTCGAGACGGGCTCGATCTCGAGCAGGGCCTGCACCGTCAACAGGAGATCGGACATCCGGTCCTTGCGGAGGAAGGCGTCCACGAGCGGCTGACGGGCCACTTCGGCCGACAGGTCGTGGGAGCTGAAGAGGAGGATCTTGCAGGCCGGCGCCGCGTCCTTCAGGGCCGGCACGGCGTCCATCCCCATCACGGTGCCCTCGATGTAGTGGTCGAGGATGATCAGGCCGGGCTGCTCCGTACGAGCGAGGGCGATGGCCTCCTCGGCCGTCGCCGCCTCACCCATGACTTCGAGCCGTCCGTCGGCTCGCAGGGTCAACTTGATGAGGAAGCGGATGTCGGCGTCGTCTTCCACGACGACGAGGATCTTGGTCACGGCGAGGAACTCTCTACGGGGGCGGCGTTGGCCGTTGGGATGCTGTAGCCGAAGGTCGAGCCTCCGCCCAGCCGCCTCTCGGCCCAGATGGTGCCGCCCTGAGCCTCCACGATCCGTTGGCAGATGTAGAGGCCGAGGCCGGTGCCCTTGATCTTCCCACGCGCGTCGGCGGCCCGGATGCGGCTGAACTTCTGGAACAGGCGCGGCATGTCCGCGTCCGCAATACCGGAGCCCCGGTCGGACACCTCGACGATCACGAACCCGTCCCGACTCGAGAGGCGCACATCGACCGCCTCGCCCTCGGGCGAGAACTTCAGCGCGTTGCTGAACAGGTTGGTGAGCACCTGCCAGTTGCGTTCGTCGTCTCCGAAGGCCGAAGGAAGGTCGTCGGCGGCGTGCACGGTGATGCGAGGCTCGCTCGTCACCTCGACCTCGAGTGCGGTCCGCCGGGCCAGTGCTCCGAGGTCGAAGGCGGTGATCTCATAAACGAACTGCCCGGACTCGATGCGCGCCACCTGCAGGACGTCCTCGACGAGTCCGGAGAGCGCCGTCGTGCTCCGGACCATCATCTCCAGGAGCGTCTGGCGATCGGGGGCCGACAATTGGTCGCCCGAGTGCAACAGCGTGCTGGCCGCACCGGAGATGCTCGCCATAGGCGAGCGAAGGTCGTGGGCGACCATGGCGACGAACTCGTTCTTGAGGTCGTCGAGGGTGCGGAGGCGCTCGGCGACCTCCTTCTCCCGCTCGAGCGCCGTCGTCAATTCGCGGTTGGCGACCGCCAGTTCGTCGGTGCGCGAGGCCACTCGTTGTTCCAGGGTGCGGGTGAAGGCTTCGGCGGCTGCGAACCCCTCGGCGTTCTCCAGGGCCGCGCCGGCGATGGCGGTGAGGAACTGGGCCACCCGCTCGTCGTCGATCCCGTAGAGACCGCCCACCTCGTCGTGCGTGACGTAAAGGCACGCCACGGCGCGACCTCGCAGGTAGATGGGCGCCGCCAGGGCCGAACGCGTGGCGCTCAACAACATCGAGTCGCCGGGATCGCCCGGCATCTCCTGGCCGGAGCTCACGGGCCGGCCGGCCCCCAGCGCTTGGGTGACCAAGGTGTGGCTGACGGGCGGCTCGTCGGCGGCTCCCTCGGCGGCGAGCACGAGTACTTGGACCGCCTGGGGCCGGAGCAGGTTCGCGGCGGCCGTCTCGACGGCCCCGTAAATGGCTCTCGACGTCAACCCGCCGGCCACCAGCCGTCCCTCGTCGAGCAGCCGCTCGAAGCGATCGGCCAGCGACAGCGTCGGCGCCTGTTCGAAGACATCGTCGGCGACTGGTGCCGGTGCCAGCGCCGCAAGCAGTTGCGCACCCTCCACGATGTCGGCCTCGGCGCCGGGCCAGCCGGCGGCAAGGCCGACGCGTCCACGCGCCTCCATCGTCATGGCCAACTCCCTGGCGGCGCCCTGGGCGGTGGCGACGTCGAGGCTGCGGACGAAGAGGTTTCTCGAGTTCCGGTCGCGACCGCGCAGGGCAGCCAACATCGCCGCCTCTCGCAGTGCGTGTGGCTGGTTGTTGCGATACCAGTAGGCGGTGATGCGGGCGCGCCGCACCGTACGTCTGAGCCCTCGCACCGCCCGCCGACGGTGACGGGGCCCCCACACGCCCATCGCCTCGATCTCGAGGCGTTTGACCGTAGCCAGCCAGGCCACGACCGGCGCCACGTACTCCTGGCGAAGGCCGGCGTCGCGGATGAGCCGGTCGGCCTCCTCGAGCTCCGCCCGCGCGCCGACCAGGTCGCCCTCGGCGATCAGACGGAGGGCTTCGGCGGTCAGCACCTCGGCGGAGGTGTGGACGTCGTCGCGCGGACGCTCGTGCTCGGCCCGGAGGAGGGCCGCCGGCAGCCGGCCGTCGGTCGCCTTCGACCAAGCACCGAGACCGATGCCGGCAGCCTGCGTGTCGCCGATCTCCGAACCCATGCGCTGCACCCGTTGGGCCATGGCGACGGATTCCTCGAGCTCGCCCAATCGGTAGTGGGCAAAGGCGAGGTGCCAGGTCGCAGTGTTGACCTCCCACTGGTCGCCCGTACGTTGCAAAAGCCGGATGGCGCGGCGGCACTTCTCGATGCACTCGGTGTAGCGCGACGCGGCATACAGCACAACGCCGTAGAAGTGCAGCGACTGGCCCTGGCCCCAGACGTCCCCCAACTCCTCGCGGATGGCCAGGCTGCGCTGGGCGTAGTCGATGCCGCGCGAGTACCACGGCACCATCGTGATGACCGGCGCGTGTTCGGAGTAGGCCTGGGCCAACTCGGGTCCGGGCGGGTAGCGCTCGGCCAGGTTCATCCCGCGCAGGTGCGTCCAGGCAGTCGGCACACGACCACGGCCGAACCAGTACGAGTAGGCGAGGTCGCTGTAGACGCCTGTCGCGGCGAGGTCGGCGCGTCCTTTGGCCGAGGTCGGGTCGTTGCGTCCGAGTCGGCTGGGTCGCAGGGTGTGGCCGGCCTGCACGAGCACCTCCCAGATGAGCAACATCAGTGCGATCGTCGAGCGACGAGGTGGAGGACGACCCATGAGGCGGAGTGCTTCCTCCTGGTGACCCGCCGCCACCCGAACGTCCCCCCGCTTGAACATGAGCTCACCCAGGCTCGCCTCCACGGCGGCGAGGGTGGCGTCGTCTCGGGCGGCTGCGCGGGCCGCTTCGAGCGGAGCGGCAGCCTCCTCGTAGCGGCCGGCGAGGAAGAGCACCTGGCCCAGACCGAGGGTGGCCCGCAACCGGGCGTCGGCGTCCGCGCTGGCTCCGCGCTCGGCCACCCGGTACTGGCGTTCGGCCAGGTCGAGGGCGTGGCGGCGACGAGCCTCGTCACCTGCGGCCAACGCGTACGGCAGCGCCTGCTCCGGCCGTCCGGCGGCATCGAAGTGGTATCCGAGCTCGAACACCGGCAGCGGTTTGATGAGCTGCAGCCGCTCGGCCGCCCGGAGGTGGAGACCAGCCAGTTCCTCCGGCTCGAGGTCGCCCAGCAGCGTCTCTCGGAGCTTGTCGTGCACGAAGGCACAGTGACCGCCGTAGGACGAGGCCCACAGAATGTGCCGCCGGCGAGCCTCATCGACCGCAGCCACCGCCTCACCCGACCGCTGGCCCGCAAGATCGGCGGCCATCTCGAGATCGAATTCCTTGCCGAGCACGGCCCCAACGGTGAGCAGCTCCCGGGCTGCGTCCGGAAGCAGCCGGAGCCGCCGGCTCAAAAAGGCGGCCGCCCGTCGCGACGACGACACATCGGCGAGGGCCTCGTGGTCGACCTCCCAGACGTCGCCTTCCCGGACGAGCGCCCCGATCTCCACGAGGCCGCGAAGCACCGCCGAGGCCATGAACGGGCTGCCCGCAGAAAGGTCCTCGACCACCCGCACGGCCTCGTCCGGAAGGGGGCCGGCCATCGATTCCACCAAGCCGCGGACGTCGTCCCCGCCGAACGGAGCAAGGGCCAGCGCCAGCCGAGCGGGCAGCCGCCGGAGGGCATGGTCGGGTCCGACCTCGTCGCTCCTGAAGGCGGCCAACACCATCGTGTGGCGAGCCTCGCCGGGGGTCCGACGCGTCGCCGCCCACCGCTCGAGCACGCGCAGGGTCGGCTCATCCGCCCATTGGCAGTCGTCGAGCAACACGAGCGCCGGGCGCTCGCCATCACTCAGGGCCTCGAGAAGCGCCACGAGGGCCAAGACGACGCGTGCGGGGCCGTGCTCCTCGGGCCCGACCACGCTGCGCCCCGGGAGCACCCCGGCGACGACGGGCAAGGCCGACCGAACACCATCGGCGTGGTCGTCGAGTCGGGTGGCGAGCAGCCGGCCGAGATCTCCGTCCGCCGTCGCCGCACCGACGATCTCGTCGCCGAGCGCGGCAAAGACCTGGAAGGGCAACGTGGCCGCCTGATCGAGGCCCTGACCCCGGAGCACCCAGGCGCCGCCGGCGCCGCTGCGCTGGGCCAGCTCGTCGAGCAGCCGACTCTTCCCCCCGCCAGACTCCGCCTCGACCAGCACCAGGGCACCGTCGCCGGCGTGAGCCCGCGCGAGCTCCTGGTCGAGCGCCGCCAGCTCGCCCGTCCGTCCGACAAAAGCCGGCTCGGTGATCGTGCGTCGTTCGTCGTGGACGCCGATCACGATCGCCGGATCGGGATTTCCGGTCGCCAACTCCGCCTGGAGTTGGTCGAGGTCGGCGACCACCGCGGACGCCGTCTGGTACCGATCGCGCGGGTCCTTGCGGAGGAGCCGCTGGACGACCTCGTCGAGGGCTCCCGGTACGTCGAGGCCGAGAGAGCGAAGGCGGGGCGGCCGCGCGCTGGCGTGCGCACGAAGCACTTCGCCGACGGTGGCGCCGTCGAACGGAGGTCGACCGGCAAGGAGCTCGAAGAGCACCGTGCCGGCGGAGTAGAGGTCGGCCCGTTCGTCGACGTCATGGTGGAGGATGCCGGCCTGCTCGGGCGACGCGTAGCGCGCCGTGCCGACCGGCAGGTCTCGAAGGGATTGCTCGAGCCACTCGGTGCGGGCCAACCCGAAGTCGATGAGTCGAAGTCGGAATCCGGTCGCCGTCGGTGCGCCATCGACGATGACGTTGGCGGGCTTGACGTCCCGGTGCACGACGCCGGACGCGTGGGCCTCGGCCAGCGCCCGAAACAGCTCAGCAGCTACCGCGATGGCGTCGGCCGGCACGAACCGTCCGGTGACGTCGAGCCGCTGCTCGAGGCTCTCACCCTCGGCCAGGGGCATCACCAGGAGGAGAGCATCGTCGTGCACGGCCACCTCCAGGATCGAGGCCAGTCGCGGGCTGTCGAGACGGCGAAGGATCTCCGACTCGTGTTCGAGGCGCATGCGAGCACCGGCGGGAACGGCTATCAGTCCAACGGCCTTGACCACCACCTGCTCACCGCTGTGTCGGTCGATGGCGACCACCGTCGTCACCCCACCGCCGGACTTCAACTCGCGGACCGACTCGTACCGGCCCCCGAGGAGCCGGACGGTGCTCCCCAGCACCGAGTCGGTCGTGTCCACCATGGGTTGTGGCGCCAGTGTGCCAGACGGGCTGGCAGCTGGACCTTCAGGCAGTGCGCACCGGTGCCGGCTGGTGACCGCGCACCAGGCGGCCGGGCAGCGCGCCCGTGTGCTGCCCATCGGTGTAGATCTCGGTGCCGGCCACGAACGTGTGCCGGTAACCCTCGGCCCGTTGCAGGAGGCGCTTGCCGCCCGCCGGCAAGTCGAACACCATCTCGGGTTTGTGCAACGTCAGGGCGTCGTAGTCGACGACGTTGACATCGGCTCGCATCCCCGGCTCGAGGGTGCCGCGGTCGAGGAGTCCGACGGCCCGCGCCGTCTCGCGCGTCTGGCGGCGGATGACGTGGGCCAACTCGAGACGCTCGCCTCGGGTGCGGTCGCGCACCCAGTGCGTGAGCATCGACGTCGGGAAGCTGGCATCGCAGATCGTGCCGACGTGGGCGCCACCGTCGGAGAGGCCCGGGATCGAGTGCTCGTCGAGATGCATCGTGTGTACGACATCGAGGTTGCCGGCGGCGTAATTGAGGAACGGGACGTAGAGCAGGTTGCGCCCCTCGTCCTCGAGTATGGCGTCGTAGGCCAGCTCCCACGGTGCCATGCCCCGCCGACGCGCCTCCGCGGCGATCGAGTCTTCTGGCCGGGGCTCGTAGTCAGGCGGGTCGCCGAGTCGGAACATCTTTTCGAAGCGCTGATGGAAGGCCGGACCGAGCTCGGCCTCGTCCCGCAGCAGGGCCTCCCGGAACACGGGATCGCGCAGCGCCGCCACCTTCTCGGCCAACGACAAGTCGAGAAGTGCCTTGTAGCGGGCATGACCCCGGAACGGGCTCTGCGTGGCCTCGAGCCCGAGCAGCGCGCCGATGGCGCGGGCGGCGACCTGGGCCCGCACCTCGAGACCGTCGGCGTTGGCAGCGGCGATGTGATCGAGCACCTGACGCCACTGATCGGGCATCCGGTCGGCCTGGGCGATCGAGATCGAGAGGGGTCGCTTGGCGGCCGCCGCCATGTTGCGGAAGATGCCGAACTCCCGATCGACGTCGAGGAAGTCGGACACGAGGGCGAGCACGCCCTTGCCGCTGGCACCCATCGCCTCGGCGATGCCCACGAGCTCGGGTTCCGACGCCGTCAGCGTGGGCGTGGGCTCGCCCTTACTGGTGCGGTGGTTGAGGGTCCGCGAGGTGGTGAACCCGAGGGCACCGGCTTCGACGGCTTCTCGCACGAGCTCGCCCATCTCGGCGATCTCCTCCGGCGTCGCCTCGTCGCGGTTCGCCCCTCGCTCCCCCATCACGTAGAGGCGCACCGCGCCATGCGGCACCTGCGCGGCGAAATCGATGTCGTGAGGACGACGCTCGAGGGCATCGAGGTACTCGGGGAAGGTCTCCCAGTCCCAGGACAGTCCCTCGTGGAGGGCGGCTCCGGGAATGTCCTCCACGCCTTCCATCAACTCGATCAGGCGTTGGTGGTCGTGCCCGTGCACCGGCGCGAACCCGACGCCACAGTTGCCGAACACCACCGTGGTCACCCCGTGCCAAGGTGACGGTAGGAGCTGCGTGTCCCAGGTCGCCTGACCGTCGTAGTGCGTGTGGACGTCGACGAATCCCGGGGTCACGAGCGCGCCGTCGACGTCGATGACCCGTGCCGCCTGGCCGGCGACCACGTCACCGTTTCCGACAGCCACCACGACGCCGTCGGCGATGGCGACGTCGGCAGTGCGAGGCGCAGCACCGGTGCCGTCGACGACCGTGCCCCCACGGATCACCACATCGAACTTCGCCATCGAGTCCCCCTTGCTTCGCTGCCTCATCCTCGCACGAGTCCTGCTGCCAGTCGTGGGTGGATTGACTAGGTACTTCGGGTCATTCGAGCGAATGGCCAGCGGGGAAAGGAGGGCAACCACGTTCTGAGCGGGAAGAGCTTTCACCGCGATGTGGAAGCTCCCCGTCTTGACCTCGGCGCAGCAAAGCCGAGCGGTCCGGCGACTGGCCAGGGCCGTCGCCGGGCTCCTTGCCGTGGGTCTGGCCGTGGCCAACCCACCGTCGCTGGCGGCGACCAGCAGCCGGTTCGCGGGAGATGTACGAGCTCGTCCCATTGCTTCGTCGATCTTCGCCGGCTCGCGTCAGCCGGGAAGGGTGGGCGTGGAGTCGTCGGCACGCGGGCTCGTGGCCTTCGTCGGAGGTCTGCCCGTCGGTCGAGGGCGCCTCGGTCCTTGGATCAGGTCGGGCGCGACGACCGCCTTCGACCGTTGCCCGCCCGTCGACCTTCAGGTGTCCTGGGTACCACCGGTCGGCGAATTCACTGACGGTGCCTATGTGGCGCCGCTCGGCCCACCGCCGACCGACCTCACGACGCGAGTGAACGGCGTCGTCTTGTGCCGCGGATCCGACCACGCGTTCCTGGGGTTCGAAGCCCGATGGGATGGCCTGCGCTGGCTCCTCTCCGCCGTGCCGTCGCTCGAAGAGGAGACGGGCGGCCCGCTCCTCGCCGGCGAAGCGGCCGCCTCGGGGGCCACGCCAGCCGAGGCCATTGCTGACCTCGCCGGCATTCCCTCGCTCCCACCGCCCAACGAGTGGAACGGCGATCCACTCGAGCCGCTCGCCGCGTACGTCCCCCAGACCACGTGTGACCCGACGGCCAAGCCCGGGGTCCTCGGCTTTCGCGACCTCCTGCTGGCTGCCTTCCCGGGGAGCCGCAACCTCGGGATCGGACGAGTGTGCGAGGCCGAAGGGGTGTCGGAGCACAAGGAGGGGCGTGCCTTCGATTGGGGCGTCGACATCGAGAACCCCGCGGAGATGGCGGCCGCCGACGAGGTGCTGGCATGGATGCTCGGTCCTGACGAAGGCGGCGAGGCCCACGCCATCGCCCGCCGGCTCGGCCTGATGTATGTCATCTGGGACGGACGGATCTGGTCGTCGTTCCAGGCCGCCGACGGGTGGCGCGCCTACGTCGGGCGCAGCGTCCACCGCGACCACATCCACTTCTCCTTCGATTGGGCTGGCGCCCTGGGAGAGACCACGTTCTGGCGGGGTGGACGAACCGAGCTCCTCGGCCGCGCCGCGCCCGATCTGCCGCTAGCCCCGGTCGCTCCTCGAGCAGTCCCCCTGGTGCCGCTGCCAGGACTCCCGGTCACACCTCCCCCGACGCTTCCGGTTCCGGCTCCAG
>JBKJKM010000272.1:0-3243 GCA_046597375.1 Acidimicrobiales bacterium
CCTGCCTCGACACCATGGAAGCACGCGCTCCCGGCTTCCGGAAATCCGTCGTCGGGCTTAGCCCATGGACGCCTGATCAGATGGAACAGGTCGAGCGCTGGCCCGGCGGCCACCCCATGCACCTCGACATCGCCCTCGACCAACTCGGTCCATTCCGCCCCACCAAAGCCCTGGGTCGTTGGCGCACACCCATCGACGGGCTCTACATCTCCGGAGCAGGAACAAACCCGGCGGGGGGCATCGCAGGCACCCCCGGCCGTCAAGCCGCCCGGGCCTTGTTGTCCGACCAGAAGTAGCGTGGCCGGTGCGCGTCACGACGACTGAACAACGTCTCGACCGGCTCGAGGTTGCCACCACGGCCGTCGCCGTCATCGCATCCACCGGCCTCTACCTCCGCTTCCACCAGCCGTACCTCGCCCGGGGCGTCATCGGTGACATCGCCGGACTCGCCGTCGCCGGCATCCCCCTCCTCACACGCCGCCGCCGGCTCCGGCACGAAGCCCTGATCTGCCTGACCGGCATCGGCGGCGTGTACGCAACGAACACTCGCTGGCCCCTCCGATTCCCCGAGCCCGTGTGGTGGTCGGCCATCGTGCTCGCGTTGACGGCCTACGTGCCGCTCCGACGACTCGCCCGTCCCGACGAAACAGGTTCCGCGAGGCGGAGATAGCAGAACGCTCAGTCCACCCCGGCCCTCGCTGCGCCCAACAAGCCGGCGCCATCTCGGGGCCGTAGGAAAGGCGCCGACGACGACGGGTCCGACTCGCACGCCTCTCCTTCTCGGAGCGCATCGGCCCGAACACGGGCGGCCTCGATCGCAAGGGGGAACGGCCGGAGGTAGACCGCCTGAGCCCGGTAGACGACGCCGGCAACGACGAAGGCCCAGGTCGCTGACCTGGGCCTTCACTCACTCGTTGGTGGCGGGGGCCCGATCTGCGCGTTGACTGCAACGCTCGTGCTCGAACCGTGAGCCGCTGGCCTGCTGCTCCTTCGCTCGGGCGATCAGCCTTCGTCGTTGCGGTCGAGCCAGGCCTGCAGCGTCTCGGTCGTCCACGTCGGCACACCTGTGCCGAGGAAGTCGTTGTCGTTGGTCCACACGCCAGCAGCGAGCGCGAGAGCGGTGGCGACGGCGGGCCAGTCATTCGGATCGCGCAGCGATCGTGCTCGCGCTTCATCCTCCAGTGCCGAGTACACGGCCTCGTCCAGGACGACAAGGTTGGCGTCGATTGCTCGGAAGCACAGGACCGCCAGCTCGCGACCGACGTCGGGATCCAGCTTGCGGCGTCGGACGAACCTGTCGATCCGACGCGGCAGCTCCACCTGGGTCTCGGACCACATGCGTTCCGGCAGGAACAACTCGAGCCGGTCGTCGCCGAGTCGGTCTCTGCCACGCGCCCGGAGGAGTTCACCGACGAGCACGCTCGTGTCGACCACCAGCCGCATCAGCGCCGACGTCGACCGCTGGTCACCTCATCGACGAGGTCGTCCTCGCTGATCCCTGTCGTCGTGGTCAGCACGTCGATGGCGGCACCCAGCCGACCCAAGGCCTTGCGCCCCGCGCGCCGGTCCTTGGCGGTCACGGGCACGAAGAAGCCGATGGGCTCGCCGTGGCGCTCGATCACCAACGTCTCGCCGGCCCCCATCATGGTGCTGGCCTGATCCCTGAACTCTCGAACACCGACGGACCGCATCGTGACCTCCGGATGGTTGTGACCACGAGTGTAGCCACAACCTGAGTTCGATCGATCGTACCGGGGCCGCCACCCGGCGCGATCTGAGGCTTGACACCTATCGAATATCGTCGCATTGTTAGTCGATACCAACGATATTCGATACGGAGAAGCGATGACACCCACCACCCACACCCGCGCCACCAACTTCCTCACCGGTCTGTCGACGTTGTTGCTCATCGTGACGATCGCATTCGGCGCGTTCGTGCTCGTCGGCGCCATCGCCGGCTTCGGTCCGAGCGGCGATGAGGTGGCCGTGCACACGAAGGTCGACGCCGATCGCGTCACCGGACTTCCGCCGAACACCGTTTCACCCAACGACATCGACGTCACGGTGCGGGTCCGCGACGCCAGCACCGAGCAGCTCCGCTGGGCCGCGCTGCGCGACCTCACGCCGGGCATCCTCATGGTGATCGCGCTGTGGCTACTGCGCGGGTTGCTCAAGTCGGTGCGCGAGGGCGACCCGTTCACCGAGCAGAACGTGCGGCGGCTGCGAGCGCTGGGGCTGGTCGTGCTGATCGGTGCGCCGTTGGCGGTCTTCGCCAGCTCGCTGTTCGCAAACGAGCTCTCGACGAGCGCTGGGTTCGACAGCGCCGGCACCCAGCTGACGATGCCAAGCGGGGCGTTGCTCGGCGGACTCGTCGCGTTCGTGCTCGCCGAGGTGTTCGCCGCCGGTGTCCGCCTGCGCGACGACGTCGAAGGCACCGTCTGAGATGGGGTCGCTGTCAGAGCACGGCGTCGAGGTGCACCTCGACGAGCTGCTCGAGGCGAAGGGCATGACGCTCACCCAGCTCGCCGAGCTCGTCGACGTCACGGTGGTCAACCTGTCGATCCTGAAGAACGGGCGGGCCAAGGCGGTTCGGTTCTCCACTCTCGCCGCCATCTGTCGGGCGCTCGACTGCCAGCCGGGCGACGTCCTGACGGCCCCCCACGAGAACTGAGAAATCCCCGGGGAGGCCCAACATTGACCGCGGAGTTGGGTCCCGGAGTTGCTCCCGATCCAACCTCCGGGCGCTCGTGCACACCTTTGGTGATTATCTGTGTGCGAAATCCTGGCTCGTCCCGATCGGCTTGCCTCCAGCGCCGGCGATGGACGTGCTCTTGGCGGCGACTCGGTCGCCAAGGCCCGGTAACGGCCGCGGGTCGGGTGAGTGGGTCATGGGTCGTGGCGACGAAGACGGAGGCGAAGCTCGACGGGATCGGCGTGGCGGTGCGGGTCGAGGGCCCCGCACCTGCGGCGATCCCAGCCGAAGCGGCCGGGATCTTGGGGGAGATCATCCGGGCGTACCTGGCAGCGCACGACCTCGGGGCAACCGGAGAACCCGACGAGCGAGACTGGATCCATGAGCAGCTCACCCTCCCTGGCGTGTGCGGCGTACATCCGCACGAGCACCGACGATCAGCAGTCGCCTGAGGACTCCAAGCGCTGGCAGCCGGCAAGGGCTATCGCATGGTCGGCCAAGGCGGCTCGACACCGTCACCCGGCTCGTGGCGCCGGCGGGCGGCACGATCG
>JBKJKM010000312.1:0-5266 GCA_046597375.1 Acidimicrobiales bacterium
CCGCTACTGGGATTACTGGGGCTGCCTCGTGCACGCCTTCGACGTCCACGTCCCCCACCGCCACCTGGTCGTGACCGGCCGATCTCTGGTCGAGACCATGGAAGGACGCGGGCTCGACGACCCGGGCGCGTCATGGGACGATCTCGGTGACCCCGCGACCGTCGACCGCCACAATGAACTGCTCACGCCCACGCGGTACGTGCCCCTCGCATCCGAGCGCATGCTGGCGCAGGCCAATGACCTGCGCGGCGCGACGCCTCACGAAGCCGCGATGGCGGCGTCCGCCTGGGTGAGAGAAACGCTGGTCTACGAACGGGGCATTACGCGTGTCTCGACCTCCGCCATCGAGGCGTGGGATGCGGGGCATGGCGTCTGCCAAGACTTCGCACACCTGACGTTGGCCATGCTGCGCAGCCTCGGCATCCCGTGCCGATACGTGTCCGGCTACCTCCACCCCAACCCTGACGCCGCCGTCGGTGCGACGACCGTCGGCGAGAGCCACGCCTGGGTCGAGTGGTGGGCCGGCGAGTGGGTGCGCTTCGACCCCACCAACGGGATCCCTGTCGGGCAGCGCCACGTCGTGGTCGGACGGGGCCGCGACTACGGCGACGTCACACCGTTGAAGGGCATCTACAGCGGCGGCGCCGCCGGCGACCTCGAAGTCACGGTCGAACTCACGAGAGTTGCGTAGGCGGCGCACCGAAGAGCTCGAGGCAGGGGTCGAGATCGAGGATCTCGATGTCGTCACGACGATGCGAGTTCCACACCTCTCGACGCAGCCGCACCTCGATCTGACGATCACGCGACTCGCGACGCGTCAGCCAGCGCTCACCATTCGACTCGTACCCGAGCGCATCCGACACGCGGCGAGAGGGCTCGTTGTCGTGCCAGTACCCGCTCTCGGCCTGGATGGCCCCGAGGCCGGCGAAGGCGAGGTGGAGGATGGCGGCCCGCATCTCCTTGCCGATGCCCTTTCCTTGGAACCGCCGACCGAGCCACGAGCCGGTGGCCACGACCCCGAGCGTGGCGAAGTCGTTGGCCGACATCCCTTGGGTGCCGGCGACCTGCCCGTCGACGAGCACCACCGGGTTGTAGTTCCACGACTCGGGCCGCCAGTCGCCCCGCCGGCCCCAATGCCAGTAAAGGACACCCCGCTCGAGCTGGGGCGACGGCTGGTCGGTCCACCCCATCATCGGCTGCCAGCCCGGATCGTGGATGCCCTCGCCCGCCAGCCGCGCCAGTGCGACGAGCTCGTCCTCATCCGGCATCCGGAGCTCGAGGCGTGGCGTGCGCACCACCAGGTCGACGATGGGCCAATACGGGTGGGCCATGCGCCAGCATCGCGTCCACCCGACCCGACAACACGGGTTTTCGAGACCTCAGTCACCCATTTCCGACCACTGGGACCTCGAAAACCCCCAGCGCCCGTCCGCCCGTACGATTGCAGGGTGCCCGAGGACGACCAGCCGCTCCCCGACCTCGTGGCCCTGGCGCCGGTGGCGGTGCCACGACCCCGCATCGAGCCCCGAAGGGCGAAGGGGGCGGGGCGGGCGATGTTGGCGGCAGCCATGGTCGGCCTCCAGGAGGTGTTCGAGCCGCCAGAGAGGGAGACCATCACCATCGAGATCCAAAACGACACCGAGGACGATCCCGACGATCCGATGGCCGTCGAGCTCGACCCCTGGGACCCGGCCCAGTCCGTCGCCACGGTCCGTCCGTGGCTGCAGAGGTGACGGCGCCGCCGCTGCAAATACTCGAACAGCGGATCGGGCTTGGCCTGTCTCTCGTCGCCGCTGCCTCGTTCATCGCGTTGTCCGGTGGAAGGCCCCTGTTCCTGGGCGTCGGGCTCACGATGTCGGTGCTGCTCGCCGTGGGAGCCTGGCGACGCAATCGGGTTGGTGCGGCCTTCGCCGCCTTCGTGACGACGTTCGGACCGTGGAGTTTCGCCGCCATCTTCGGGGCCGCCTACGCCGTCTACGCCCTCTGGATCCTTTCCCGCTCCGGGAAGGTCACGGAGGAACGTCGAGTGCCGACCGAAGGAACGACAGCAGCTCCGCCCGGCGCCTGACCAGCGACCGGAGCGTGGGCTCGTACCCGAGTGACCGCAGCACCTCCACTTCGGTGGCGACACCTATGACGGCGGAGTAAGCCGAGAGCAACAGCAGCCTTGGCTCCTGGCGGCGCATCGTGCCGGCCTCCATGGCGACATCGAGGAAGCCCGTGGCTCGGGCGACCAATGGGTCGAGTGCAGCCATCAATCGAGTGGCGGCCGGCGGGCCGAGCCGGGTGACCTCCCGCAGGAGCCCGAGGAGCACAGGTCGCCGAGCGGCCAACAGGAACACCGAGCGCACGATGGCCTCGATGCGGGCCCAGCCGTCCTCCCCGGCTCCCAGGAGTGCGTCTTCCAGGGTGGCACTCAGTTCGGCGGCGCTGCCGTCGATCACCGCTTCTAACAGGAGCTCTTTGGAGGAGAAGTGGTAGAGGATCGCCTGCTTCGTCAGGCCCAACTGCGCCGCCAACGCATCGAGCGAGGTCGACTCGTACCCCTTCGTCCCGAACGAGGCGAGGGCCTCGTCGAGGATGCGCTCCCGCGTGTTCGGCCCCGGCACTTACCGAATGGTAAACAGGCGGGCGATGATCCGTGAAGCCCTCGCCGGCAAGCGCATCGCCGTCACCGGCGCCACGGGCTTCCTCGGCACCGCCCTCGTCGAACGGCTCCTCCGCTCGGTCCCCGACTGCGAGCTGGTACTTCTGGTCCGACCCGGACGCCGCGGGGCCGCCGAACGGGTCCGTCGTGAGATTTTCCGCAACGACTGCTTCGATCGCCTCCGAGGCGAACTGGCCGAACATCACGAGACCTTCGACAAGATGGTCGCCCGCCGGGTGCACCCGATCGCCGGCGATGTCGGCACCGACGGCCTCGGACTCGACGACGAAGGGCGAGCGCTCCTGGCGTCGTGCGAGGTCGCCATCCATTCGGCCGCATCGGTTTCGTTCGACTCTCCACTCGACGCCGCCGTCGAGGTCAACCTCCTCGGCGGGTCCCGCTTCGCCGCCGCCATCGCCGAGGTCGGCTCACCGGCCCATCTCATCGCCGTATCCACCGCCTACGTGGCGGGCGCCCGGCGTGGGGAAGCACCCGAAGCGTTGCTTCCGGACACCCCCTTCGCCACCGCTGTCGACTGGCGTAGTGAGGTGGCGGCGGCCCGGCGAACGCGCGCCGACGTCGATGCCGAGTCGCGCACGCCGCCGCGGCTGGCGGAGTTCCATGCCGGCGCCCGACATGAGCTCGGTGCCGCAGGCTCGCCGTTGCTGGCCGAGAAGACCGAGAAGCTTCGCGAAGACTGGGTGAAGGAGCAGATGGTCGAGGCCGGGCGAGCCCGCGCCCGATCGCTCGGTTGGCCCGACGCGTACGCCTACACCAAAGCCCTCGGTGAGCGGGCGCTGCTCCAGAACCGCGGCAACGTGCCCGTCACGATCGTCCGGCCCTCGATCATCGAGTCGGCCATGGTGGAGCCGGTGCCGGGCTGGATCCGCGGCTTCCGCATGGCGGAGCCAGTGATCATCTCCTACGCACGAGGGATGTTGAAGGAGTTTCCCGGCATCCCCGAGGGCGTCATCGATGTCATCCCGGTCGACCTCGTCGTGGCCGCCATCATCGCTGTGGCCGCCAACGGCCCGGCACCCGAGGGACCCAGCGTGTATCAGGTGGCATCCGGCTCACGACAGCCGCTGCGCTACCGACACCTCGTCGATCTCGTGCACGACTTCTTCACCCGAAACCCGATCTACGACACCGACGGCTCGCCCATCGTGGTGCCCAAGTGGTCGTTCCCCGGTCGCGGTCGAGTCGCCCGCCAGCTCAGCCGGGCCACCAAGGTGATCGACACCGCCCAGAAGTTGGCGACCGCCCTACCGGTGCGCGGCCGCCAGGCCTCGTTCACCGCCACGCTGGAAGACCGTCGGGCCGAGGTCGACCGGGCACGTGGCTATGTCGAGCTCTACGGCGCCTACGCCGAGACCGAAGCGATCTACCGCGTCGATCGACTTGTTGCGCTGTCGGACTCCCTCGACGAGACCGACCGGGCGCTGTTCACGTTCGACCCCGCCGTCATCGACTGGGACCACTTCGTGCAGGGCATCCACCTGCCGTCGGTGGTCGAACATGCGCGCGTGCGGACGACGCCCGGCAAGCGCCAGGCGATGTCGAGGGACGAACGGGGACGGCGAGCCATCCTCTCTCCCGACCGCCACATCGCCGCCTTCGACCTCGAGAACACCCTCATTGCGTCGAACGTCGTCGAGTCGTACTCGTGGTTGGCCACCCGGCACCTGTCCCTCGACGAGCGGCTGCGGTTCACGGCCAAGATGCTTCGGGAGGCGCCGGCGCTGCTCGCCCTCGATCGTCGCGATCGCGGTGACTTCCTTCGCCACTTCTACCGCCGATACGAAGGCGCGCCGGTGGAGCGCGTGCAGGCTGACGCGTGGGAGCTGTTCACCCAACTGGTGATCACCAAGTCGTTCCCGAGCGGCATGCGGCGCGTGCGCGAGCACCGGGCGCTCGGCCATCGCACGATCCTCATCACCGGCGCGCTCTCGTTCGTCGTGGAGCCGCTCCGGCCCCTCTTCGACGAGATCGTCTGCGCCACGCTGTCGACGTCGGCTGATGGGTCGGTGTACACGGGCGAACTCGTCGACGGCCCGCCGACGGGCGAGGCGCGAGCGCTGGAGATGATGCGCTACGCCGATGCCGAGGGTCTCTCCCTCGAGGAGTCGGTGGCTTACGCCGACTCAGCGTCTGACCTCCCGATGCTCGAGGTCGTCGGTCACCCCGTCGCCGTCAACCCCGAGCCCAAGCTGGCCGCCATCGCCCGCAAACGGGGCTGGCACGTCGAGCAATGGGCGAAGGCGCCGGGCGCCACCCGCCCCCTCCTGCCGATCGGTCCTCGAGGCCCCCACCTCTCCCACACCCCCAAGCTGCTGGGTGCGCGCGAGCGATGAAGGCCCTGCTCTTCGAGCGCAAGATCGCCAAGTACGCCGCCGCCACCATCGCCGGCCGCCTGGCCCCGGGCCGTGGCGCCCGGGTCGGGCCGCTGAGACTGGCCGCCGACCTCGACGAACCCGCACTTCCCGGGCCCGGATGGGTTCGGGTGCGGCCCCGGCTCGCTGGCATCTGCGGGTCGGACCTGGCGACCATCGACGGCAAGTCGAGCCGGTACTTCGAACCTCTCGTGTCCTTCCCGTTCGTCCCCGGTCACGAGATCGT
>JBKJKM010000018.1:0-31830 GCA_046597375.1 Acidimicrobiales bacterium
CCGTCGAGGGCGTAGCCGAGCGAACCGAACTGGCCGAGACCCCGCCCGTGTCCGAAGCCGTGTCCGACCAGCTCGACGGCGGCGTTCGGATAAGCCGACGCCGGCGGAGCCGACGCGACACCGCCGGCCAGAAGGCCGGCGGTGAGGCCGAGACTGAGGACGATTGCGGTGCAACGACTGCGGTTCACGAGGGTGCGAGGTTACCGGCCGTGACCGGATCGTCCGGGTCACCGCCCGGGCGGCGGGTCAGCCCTGCTTGACGGCCACCGACGTGATCGGGCGTGGCAGCTGGCGATCGCCGAGGGACCCATGGAAGTCGGCCGTTCCGAAGGTGAAGATGCCACCGTCCTCACCGACCATCAGGTAGCCGCCGGGACCGAATGCGACCATGCCGGTGATCGGCTTGTTGAGGCGGGTGGCACCCATGGAGCCGTGGAACTCGGCGTCGAAGGCGAAGATGCCGCCGTCGGCGGCCACCAGCCAGTAGCCGACGTTGTCGCTGTCGGGCACCAGGGACTGCACGGGAGCGTTCAGGCGGCTGCCGCCCATCGACCCCCGGAAGTCGGCGTCACCGAAGGAGAAGATGCCGCCGTCGCTGGCGACCATGTAGTAGCCGCGGCCGGTCGGGGTCGGGATCGAGTCGAGGACGGCGCCGTTGAGGCGGGTGCCGGACATGTCACCCAGGTGGGGGGCATCGCCGAAGGCGGCGACCCGTCCGAGGGTGGTGAAGAGCCAGTAGCCCTTGCCGCTCGGGGTGGCCGAGATCGACGTGACCCGCTCCGTCGGCGCGAGCGCTCCGTCGATGCCGCCGAGGTGGGGAGCGTTGCCGAAGGCGTAGACGGAGCCGACCGAGCTGACGACCCAGTACCCCCCCTTCGACGGCGTGGGCTCGAGGTCCTCGGCCGTCGACGTCGCCGCGTTGCCATGGTGGGTGGCGCCACCGAAGGCGTAGACGACGCCGTCGGCGCCGACCATCCAATAGCCGGAACCACCCTGGCCGCCGAGGAACGCCGGAAGGGTCGGGCTGGCCGTGACGACCTGCGGGTTGCGGCTCTTCAGAAAGTCGAGCGTCACCCAGATCCGGCCGCGAAGGTCGCGATCCACGCCGATGCCGACCTGGTGGAAGTCGCCCAAGACGTTGGCCCGGTGGCCGGGAGAGTTCATGAAGGCGGTGTGCAGAGCCTCGACGGTCGAGCCGAAGCCCACGTTCTCGCCGATGGCGATCCAGTCGGAGGGCATCTGGGTGGAAAGCGACGGGTTGTGGCTGAGGGCCTGGTCACTGATGAGGCGGGCCGTCCAGGCACGGGCGACAGGCACGACTTCCGCTCGCATCGACAGGGTGCCCATGCCCCGGCTGGTCCGTTCCTCGTTGAGCATCGAGAGGAACTGTCCCTCGGCCCCGAGATCCGCCGCCGTCGCCGAATTGGCGAACGGGATGACCACCAGGGAGAGCACGGTTGCGAGGAGGGCGATGACCGCGGTGCGTCGCATGAGGGTGTTTCGTCGCCACGTTGTGCGTTCTTGAGGAGCAGCCTGACGGTGAATGACTATTTGCGAGGAACAACGACGCCTTCTGCGGCCAGGCCGGGTCCCAACTGCGCAAAACGCACCGGTGGCCGGGTCGGAGCGGGCGCCCGGTAGCTTCGGGGTCCGTGATCACCTGCCTCGCCGGCGGCGTTGGCGCCGCCCGACTCCTCCGGGGGTTGGTGGCGGTGCACGAGCCCGCCGATGTCACGGCCATCGTCAACACCGGTGACGACCTCGTCCTTCACGGCTTGTTCATCAGCCCGGACCTCGACACGATCACCTACACCCTGGCCGGCGCCATCAGCCGGGAACAGGGGTGGGGACTCGAGGGCGAAACCTGGCACGCCATGGAGGCGCTCAACCGCTACGGCGGTCAGACCTGGTTCGGGCTGGGCGACAGGGACCTGGCGACCCATTTGTTCCGGACGCAACGGCGGCGCGAGGGAGCCACCTTGACCGAGGTGACGGCCGAGATCGTCGCCGCCTGGGACTTGGGTGGACTGCGACTGCTGCCGATGAGCGACGACCCCGTGGCCACGAAGGTGACGGTGGTCGGCGAAGGGGAGATCGGGTTCCAGGAGTACTTCGTGGGACGACGGCACAGCGTGGCCGTCTCGTCGGTGCGCTTCGACGGCGCCGAAGCGGCGCAACCCGGCCCCGACGTCCTCCGCACCATCCTCGAGGCGGAGCGGGTCGTGATCGCTCCGTCCAACCCGATCGTGAGCATCGGGCCACTCTTGGCCGTGCCGGGAGTGACCGAGGCCCTCCGGACCCGACGCCAGGAGGTGGTGGCCGTGAGCCCGATCATCGCCGGCGCCGCCCTCAAGGGACCGGCCGATCGGATGATGAGCGAGCTGGGCCACGAGTCGTCGGTCGTCGGTGTTGCCCGCCTGTACGCCGAGTGGTGCGCCACGCTGGTGATCGACACGGCCGACGCCGACCTGGTCGGCGCCGTCGAGGCCGAGGGGGTGCGGGCGGTGGTGGCACCGACGATCATGAAGGGTCCGAACGAGACCGCGGCGCTCGGAAAGGTGGTGTTGACATCGTGATATCCCTTCTCCCGATCTCCGGGCTTCCCGAGGTGGTCGAAGGTGACAACTTGGCCGACCTGATCCTGGCCGCAGGCACGCCGATCGAGGACGGCGACGTGCTCGTCGTCACCCAGAAGGTCGTGTCCAAGGCCGAGGGCCGCCTCGAAGCCGTCGACCCCGACGACCCATTGAGCCACAAGGTGATCGTCGAACGGGAAGCGGTGCGCATCCTGCGCCGCCGGGGCGACCTCGTCATCACCGAGACGAGCCACGGGTTCGTCTGCGCCAATGCCGGCATCGACCTCTCCAACGTCGCTCGGGGGTTCGCCGCCCTGCTCCCGGTCGATAGCGACCGCTCAGCCCGCAAGATCCGCGATGGTCTTCGCGCCAAGGGCGGCGTCACCGTCGGCGTGATCATTTCCGACACCTTCGGTCGTGCGTGGCGCCGGGGCGTCACCGACGTCGCCATCGGTTGCGCCGGCATCGCCGCCGTCATCGACCTCCGCGGCACCGAGGACTCCTACGGTCGCGAGCTGATGGTCACCGAGGTGTGCGTGGCCGACGAGTTGGCCGCCGCCGCCGAGCTCGTCATGGGCAAGGCCACGGGCGTGGCCGTCGCCATCGTCCGAGGCGTCGACCCGGATTGGCTCCGTGAAGGCTCGGTCAAGGACGAGGTCATCCGCCGCCCCGACGAAGACCTGTTCCGCTAGATGCTCTCGCTCTGCGGCGCCGCCCTCCGAGCCGATGCCTTGCCGCTCGAGTGGCGGCTGCTCGCTGGCGCTCCCGACGCCGCCCTTTCGCGCTCGCTTCGCGGCGGCTAACGGAAACTCTCGACGGTGGCGCTGATGCCCTGTTCGAGGGTCGTCCAGGGGCGCCAGCCGAGATGAACGCCGGCCCGCCCGGGGTCGAGACAGGAGCGGGAGAGCTCACCGGGACGCTCCGGTGCATAGAGGGGTTCGGCGTCCTTGTGGGCAGCGTGGGCCACGGCGTCGTAGAGGCGGCGCAACGCCGTCTCGACGCCGGTGCCGATGTTCAACAACAGGCCGTCGGCCCCCTCGGCCGATCGGGCGAAGGCGTCGACCACGTCGTCGACGAACACGTAGTCGCGCGTCGACGATCCGTCCCCGAAGAGCGTGCACGGCTCGTCCGCCAGTAACCGCCGGCCGAAGATGGCGACGACCCCCGCCTCGCCGTGGGGGTTCTGCCTGGGGCCGTAGACGTTGGCCAGCGCCAACGCCGTGAACTCGAGGTCGTGAAGCTGGCGGTAGGCGACGAGGTAGTCCCCCACGGCCTTCTTCGACACGCCGTAGGGCGACAGCGGCTGTTGCGGATGGGTCTCTCGGACCGGGAGCTCGACGGGGTCGGGGTCGCCGTAGATGGTGCCGCCGCTGGAGGCGAACACCACCTTCCGGGTGCCGGCCTGGCGGGCGCCCTCGAGCACGTTGAGCGAACCGAGGATGTTGATCTCGGCGTCGAACACCGGCCGAAGGACCGACACCCGCACATCCATCTGGGCCGCAAGGTGAAAAACGACGTCGGGTCGGCGGCGGGCGATCAGCTCCGTCACCTCCGGGGTGCGGATGTCGATGCGGTGGAACGTGAACTCGGCGCCTCCGCCGGCCGAGCGGGCGTCGCCGAGATTGGTCAGGGTGCCGGTCGAGAGATCGTCGACGACGTCGACGGCGTGGCCCTCGGCTAGCAGCCGGTCGACCAGGGTGGAGCCGATGAACCCGGCGCCGCCGGTCACGAGCGCGCGCACGGTCAGCGGGGCACAGCGACGCGGCCGCCGGACAGGGCGTCGCCGGCCTCGACCGAAGCCCGGCCCTCGACGACCGTGAGATCGGTGAGGGTCGCGTGGTCTCCCACGATGGCGCCCTCACCGAGAATGGAGTGCTCGACGATGGCCCCGGCGCGCACCACGGCGCCGGGAAGGAGGAGCGAGTTCCGGACCGTGGCGCCCGCCTCGATGCGCGCCCCGCCACCGATGACCGACTCCTCCACGGTGGCGCCCGAACCGATGTAGGCGGCGTCGCCGATGAGGCTGGCCGGCAGCACCGCGCCGTCGATCACGCTGGCCCCGAGAGTCCACACCCCGGCGGAGCGCTCCTTGGCCCCCGGGGCAGGCCGACCTCGAAGCCCGCGGGCGTAGTCGAGGTTGGCTTGCAGGTACAACGGCGGCGTGCCCGTGTCCGTCCAGTAGAGCGACGACCCGAGAGCGAAGAGGGCCCGGTCGGCGACGAGGGGCGGGAAGACCTCGTGCTCGATGCTCATCGGCGTGTCGACCGGGATGCGGTCGAGGGCGCGCGGCTCGAGAACATAGAACCCCGCGTTGATGAAGTTGGTCGGCGCCTCGTCGCGCGCCGGCTTCTCGATGAAGGCGGTCACGCGACCGTCATCGTCAGTGGGCACGACGCCGAAGGCAGAGGGATCGTCGACCGGCGTCAGCGCGATCGTCGCCTCACCGCCGCGCTCGAGGTGGAAGCCGATCAGCTCGCTGAGGTCGAAGTCGGTGAGGACGTCGCCGTTGACGACCACGAACGTCTCGTCGAGCCCAGCCGCCCGGGCGGCAAAGGCGATGCCGCCAGCCGTGCCCAGACGCTCGGGCTCGACGGCGTAGCTGAGGCGGATGCCGCTGCACGTCCCCTCGGGGAAGGCGGCCAAGAAGGCATCGGGCTTGTAGCCCATCGACAACACGACCTCGTCGATGCCATGCCCGGCGAGATGGGCCACGACCCGCTCGATCATCGGGACCTCGGCCACCGGAAGCATCGGCTTGGGGATCGACAACGTCAGCGGCCGGAGCCGCGTGCCCTCGCCCCCGACGAGGACGACGGCCTTCACGGTGCTGCGGTGGTGGAGGTGGTGTCGTCGCCGGCGGCGGGGACCGTCGTGGAGGTTTCACCGTCGAGCGGCACAGTCGTCGTCTCTGTCGTCGCCGGCTCGATCTCCTCGGTCTCGGGATTGAGACGGGCCAAGTCGCCGGCGCTGGGCGGTGCCGGGATCTCGGCGCCCTTCGGGGCGAAGGCGATCGTGACGAGGTCCTGATCGTTGAGCTTGATGCTGGCCAACTCCTCGGTGATGACCTTGTCGTTGACCTTCACCTGGACGACGCCGGTCTTGTCACCGCACGTGGTGTCGCCGGACTTGTAGCTTTTGCCGCCCGCGAGTTGGAGCTCGTCGTCGGTGATGGTGAAGTCGGCGGCATCGGCGAACACCCCGAGCGTGGCGTTGCGGCCGGCGGCCGACCGCACGAACGGATGGATGTGGATGATCCCGTCGGCGTGGGTGTGGATGCCCTTGGGGTCGCGCTCATTGGCGATCATCGGGGCGAACTCCTCGCACAGGTACACCCCATAGGCGGCGTGCCAGTGATCCTGGTTCGCCACCGGAGCACCGAGGTCGCCCGCCGCCAGCTCCGTGCGGCGCTCCTGGCGGCTAAACGCGATGCCGGCGACGCCGAGGATCACCACCAGCGCGATGGCCCCATACCAGAGCACGGGCCGGGCACCGCGGGCGGTACGACCGCCACCAGTGCTGGCGGCCCGAGCGACCTTCTTGCTCGATGAGGCTCGTCCCATAGCGGGTCGACCCTAGCGGACGCTTGTGGGCACACCGGCGCACCACTCAGGTGCGGTCGAGGGCCCGGTGGAGCCAGGCCACGGGGGTGCGGACCACCAGGCCGAGCGCCATGATCGGCAGAAGCGTTCGCTCCCATCCAGTGGTGCTGCGAATGGCGAAGCGGAGCAGCGCCCGGTGGTGCTCGGCGATCATTCGGTATGGGTGACGGTCGGTGGAGATGCCCTGGGCGTGGGTGGCCACAGCGGCCGGCTCGTAGGCCGTCTTCCAACCGGCTCGGGCTGCCCGCCAACACAGGTCGACATCCTCGGCGTACATGAAGTAGGCCTCGTCGAAGCCCCCGATGTCTTCCCACGTGCGGCGGCGGATGAGGAAGCACGCGCCCGACACCCAGTCGACGTCGGCGGCGGCGGCGTGATCCCAATCGAGCATCCGATAGCGGCGAGTGAACGGGTTGGCCCCCCAAACCATCCCGAGAGCTGCGTGGCCGACAGCGTCGGCCAAGTTGGGGAACGTGCGGGCCGACGGGTAGAGGGTGCCTTCCGGATCCTCGATCCTCGGTCCGACGATGCCGACGTCCGGACGAGCTTCGAGCGTGCGGAGCATTACCGCCAACGCCCCGGCGTGCAGCATGGCGTCCGGGTTGATGCACAGCACGAAGGCCGCCTTCGCATCGATCCGCGCGACTCCACGGTTGCACCCGGTCCCGTACCCGAGGTTCGCCCCGGTCTGGTGGTAGTCGACGGCTGGATCGGCTTGCCGAACGACCTGTTCCGACCCGTCGACGGAAGCGTTGTCGGCGACCACGATTTCGGTCACACCCTCGGACCGCAGCGAGGCGATGCAACGCAAGAGGTGGTCCTTGGCGTTGTAATTGACCACCACTCCGCTGACGGAGGTCAAAGGACGGACTTGAAGAACGCCGCCGTCCGCTCGAGGCCTTCGCGCAACTGCACGGTGGGCTCCCAACCGAGCGTCGAGCGGACCAGCGTGAGGTCGGGCTTGCGCTGCGTCGGGTCGTCGACCGGTCGCGGCTCGAACACGATCTCGGAGCTCGAGTCCGTGACTTCGATGGCCAGCTGCGCCAGCTCGAGGATCGTGAACTCGTTGTCGTTCCCGATGTTCATCGGCCCGGTCTGGTCACTGTCGAGCAACGCCAGGAAACCCCGGATCTCGTCGTCGACGTAGGTGAAGCTGCGGCTCTGACTCCCGTCGCCATAGACGGTTATCGGCTTGTCATGGAGTGCTTGCACCAAGAAGTTGGAGACCGCTCGCCCGTCATCCGGTCTCATCGAGGGGCCGAACGTGTTGAAGATCCGCACGACCCGGACGTCGACTTGGTGGTAGCGGTGATAGGCGAACGTCATCGCCTCGGCGAAGCGCTTGGCCTCGTCGTAGACCCCCCGGGGGCCGATGGGGTTCACGTTGCCCCAGTACGACTCGGGCTGCGGGTGCACGAGCGGGTCGCCGTAGACCTCACTCGTCGAGGCGAGGAAGAAGCGGGCGCCCTTGTCCTTGGCCAGTCCGAGCGCGTGCTGCGTGCCGCGCGAACCGACCTTCAGGATCTGGATCGGGATGCGCTCGAAGTCGGCGGGCGACGCCGGCGAGGCGAGGTGCATGACGACATCGACACGGCCCGACACGTGCACGTAGTTCGACACGTCGTGGTGCTGGAACGTGAACCCCTGCCGGCCGATCAGGTCGTCGATGTTGCGCATCGCGCCCGTGATGAGGTTGTCGATGGCGACGACCTCGTCGCCCCGTGCCAACAACGCACGGCAGAGATGCGAGCCGAGGAATCCGGCTCCCCCGGTGACGACGACGCGTTGGCCAGCCATCAGGGCCGCCCCAACCCTTCGTACTGGAAGCCCTTGCGACGGACGGCGGCCGAGTCGAGGAGATTCCGGCAATCGACCAGCTTCGGCGAGGCCATCAGGCCGGCCACCTTCTCGAAGTCGACCCAGCGCAGCTCGTCCCACTCGGTGAGGACCGTCAACACGGCGGCACCCTCACAGGCGGCGTACGGATCGTCGGTCCGCTCGACGCCCGGAGGCGTCTCCTTGGCCGCCGGGTCATACGCACGGATCTTCGCCCCCTTGGCCTGCAGCCGCTCGATCACCTCGAGCGACGGGCTGCGGCGCACGTCGTCGGTGCGAGCCTTGAAGGTGAGACCCCACACGGCCACCGTCTTGCCCTCGACCGACCCGCCGGCCATGCGAACGATCTTGGCGGCCATCCGTTCGAACTGCTCGTCGTTGACTTCGATGACTCCCTTGAGGAGCGAGAAGTCGTAGCCATTGTCCTCGGCGATCCGCACCAACGCACGCGAGTCCTTTGGGAAGCAGGAACCCCCCCAACCTGGTCCCGGCTTCAGGAACTCGTAGCCGATGCGCTTGTCGTAGCCCATGCCGACGACGACGTCGCGCACGTCGGCGCCGACGGCCTCGCAGAGGTTGGCGACGGCGTTGACGAACGAGATCTTGGTCGCCAGGAAGGCGTTCGACGCGTACTTGATCGTCTCGGCCGAGGCCGGATCGGTGACGATGACCGGAGCCTTGATCTCACTGAAGAGCGAGGCCACGCGAATGGCGGCGGCCTGGTCCTCCGAACCGATGACGATGCGGTCGGGGTGGAGGCAGTCGTGGACGGCGCTGCCCTCCCGGAGGAACTCGGGGTTGGAGACGACGGCGACGTCGCCCCGACCGAGGGCCCGCTCGACGACGAGCGTGGAACCCACCGGCACCGTCGACTTGTTGATCACCACCGACTCGCTGTTGAGCACCGGGCCGATGTCCTCGGCGGCCTGTTCGATGTAGCTGAGGTCGGCGCGGCCGTCGTCGCCCTGGGGTGTGGGAACGCACAGGAAGATGAACTCGGCCTCAGCCGCCGTCACCGCCGCCGCTGCACCGAGCACGAAGCGCAGCCGGCCACCATCGACCCCGGCCTTGACGAGATCCTCGAGGCCGTCCTCGAGGATCGGCATGATCCCCTTGTTGAGGTTGTCCACCTTCTCGGGGACGACGTCCGCGCACACCACGTGGTGGCCGAGGTGGGCGAGGTAGGCACCGGTCGTGAGACCGACGTACCCGGTTCCGATGACGGCGATGTTGGCCATTACTTCGTCAGCTCCTTCACGAGCCGGCCGAGCGACTCGCGCCAGTCGGGCAGCAGGGGCAGGCCCTGCAGGCGCAGGGCGGCGTTGTCCAACACCGAGTATGCCGGTCGGCGGGCCGGCGTCGGGTAGTCGGCGGTCGTGATGGGTGTGACCCGGGCGGGATCGAGGCCGGCTTCCTTGAACGTCGCCTGCGCGAGGTCGAACCACGTCGCCGTGCCCGAGTTCGTCACGTGGAAGACGCCGGGCAGCCGTCCGACGACCAGTCGCTTCACGGCGGCGGCGAGGTCTTCGGTGAACGTCGGGTTCATGAACTGGTCGGCGACGATCCGGAGCTCGTCGCGCTCGCCGGCCAGGCGCAGCATGGTGTTCACGAACCCGGTCCCGCCGTTCGTGCGGACGATCGTGTTGCCGGGATCGATCTCCTGCTCGCCGCCGAGCTTCGAACGCCCGTAGACACTGACGGGGTTCGCCGGCGTCCACTCGTCGATCGGCGCCGTCGCCGTCCCGTCGAACACGTAGCAGGTGCTGAGGTAGCAAACGCGCGCGCCCACGATACGGGCTGCGTGCTGGACGTGGCGGGTGCCGAGGGCGTTGATGCGAAAGGCCTTGTCCTGATCGCTCTCGCACGCGTCGACCGCCGTCCACGCTCCCGTGTGGATGACGACGTCGGGCTCGGCCGACGTGATCCCGCCGAGGATGCTGTCGCGGTCCCCGAGGTCGAGCTCGTTGCGGGTCGCGGCGATCATCTCGTAGCGGTCGGTGCCGTCATCGAACGCCCGGACGAGGTCGGTGCCGAGCCCGCCGCCGGCGCCGGTGATCAGGACCCGCATCGTGCGGGTCATACGTTCGCCTTGAGCGGCTCCCACCACCAGCGGTTGTCCCGATACCAGATGACCGTCTCGTCCAACGCTTCGTCGAGGGTGCGCTGCTTCGTCCAGCCGAGCGCCGTGATCTTGGTGATGTCGACGGAGTAGCGGCGGTCGTGGCCCAGCCGGTCCTCGACGTACTCGATCATCTCTTCACCGACGCCCAGCAGACCCAACAGCTTGTCCACGAGCGCCCGGTTGGGCGTCTCGTTGCCGGCGCCGATGTTGTAGATCTCTCCTGGGGCGCCGTGCCGGCGGACGACCTCGACCCCGGAGCAGTGGTCATCGACGAACAGCCAGTCCCGCTCGTTGAGCCCATCGCCGTAGAGCGGCAGCTTCCGACCGTCGAGGAGGTTCGTCGTGAAGAGCGGGATCGCCTTCTCGGGAAACTGGAATGGCCCGAAGTTGTTGGTGCATCGCGTCACGGTGACGGGGAGCCCGTAGGTGTGGTGGTACGAGAGCGCGATCAGGTCGGACCCCGCTTTGGAGGCCGAGTACGGCGATCGCGGCTCGAGCGGGTCGTCCTCTTTCGAGGAACCGGTTTCGACCGAGCCGTAGACCTCGTCGGTACCGATGTGCACGACCCGATCCATCTCCAGGCGACGGGCCGTGTCCATGACGATGTTGGTACCGAAGCAGTTCGTGTTGATGAAGTCGTCCGGGCCGGCGATCGACCGGTCGACGTGGCTCTCGGCCGCGAAGTGGACGACGGCGTCATGTCCGGCCATGGCGTCTTCGAGGGTGCCGGGATCGCAGATGTTGCCCTTGACGAAGCGGTAGCGAGGAGAGTCGTCGACGTCTCTCAGCGTCGACAGGTTGCCGGCGTACGTGAGGGCGTCGTAGACGGTGACCTCATCGTCGCTGTTGGCCAGGACGTGGCGCACGTAGTTCGACCCGATGAACCCGGCACCGCCGGTGACGAAGAGTTTCATGACGCCCGACAGGCTACGCCGGTCCCCGCCAGGCGCCGTCGGGCGCCGCCGGGCGCCGCAGGGCGCCGCAGGGCGCCAGGGCGGCGCCGCAGAGCGAGACCGACGATTCAGCGACCTCGGAGGGGCCGGGGCTGGCGGGGCGAGCCGTCGGTGGCCAGCCGCACGAGGTACTGCCCATAGGGAGACTTGCCGAGCCGATCGCCGAGACGCTCGAGGTCGTCCCGCTCGATGTAGCCCATCCGCCAGGCGATCTCCTCGAGACAGGCGATCTGCTCGCCCTGTCGGTGTTCGAGCACCTGCACGAAGGTGGACGCCTCGAGGAGCGAGTCATGAGTGCCGGTGTCGAGCCACGCCATGCCCCGGCCGAGCTCGATCAGTCGAGCGGTGCCGTGCTGGATGTATTGGTTGTTGACGTCGGTGATCTCGAGTTCTCCGCGAGGAGAGGGCGTCAGATCGCGAGCGACGTCGACCACGGTGTTGTCGTAGAAGTAGAGCCCGGTGACGGCCAGATTCGAACGGGCCTTGGCCGGCTTCTCCTCGATCGACACGACCTTGCCTTCGCCGTCGACCTCGGCCACGCCGTAGCGTTCCGGATCCTTGACGCCGTAGCCGAACAGCACGCAACCCGACGTGAGTTCGGCCGCCTCGAGCAGGTGCTCCTGGAGCCCGTGGCCGTGGAAGATGTTGTCGCCGAGGACGAGGCAGCACGAGTCGCCATCGATGAATGGCGCACCGATGATGAACGCCTCGGCCAGCCCGTTGGGCTCCGGCTGGACGGCGTACGAGAACGACATCCCCAACTGGTGCCCGTCCCCGAGCAGCCGCTCGAACTGTGGCAGGTCGTGCGGCGTGGAGATGATCAGCACCTCGCGAAGGCCCGCCAGCATCAGCACCGACAGCGGGTAGTACACCATCGGCTTGTCGTACACGGGCAACAACTGCTTCGAGATCCCCAGCGTCACCGGATGCAACCGCGACCCGCTCCCGCCAGCCAACACGATCCCCTTCAACCAGCCACCCCCGTTTGTGTTGCCCTTACGGCGGCCACAAGGGCAACCGCAGCGCTCATCAGCCACCCTAAGGGCAACATCAACGCGCTAGCCGCCAGCGAGCTGCCGCCCGCCGAGCGGCAAGGCCCTGGCCCGAAGGGCGGCGCCGCAGAGCGAGGCCGTCAACAGGCGGCGTCGGGAGCGCCAGCGAGCAGCCGCCCGCCGAGCGGCAAGGCCTCGGCCCGAAGGGCGGTGCCGCAGAGCGAGGCCATCAACACTGTGGGCCGGGGTCGGCGGGGGGGGTCGTCGTCGCCGTGGGCGCGGCGGGCGGAGGCGCCGCGGGGACGGACGAGGACGAGCCAGAGACGCCGCCGTAGCTGCCGCCCGTGATGACGACCACGTCGATCGACCGCAGGGTCGGGTCCTCCTGAAGGGTGGTGGCGCCCAGGATCTTGGACTGGACGACCTTGGCCTTGTCGAGTTGGCCGGGACCGTACGAGAGGACGGTCTCGACGTATCGGAAGTTGTTCGCTTGGCCGAGTCCGGCGACGTTGAACCCGACTTCGCCGAGGGCCGCTCCCACCTCACGAGCCTGACCCTCGGCGCCCGATCCGTTGAGGACACGCACCCGGATGTTTCCGGGGGGGATGGCGGGCACGTCGCTCGGCGCTCCCGCCACGACGGTGGGGTCCTTGGCGAGGAAGGAGTCAATGACCGCCTGGGCTTCCGGCTGCTTCATCCGAAGCACGGACGCCCCGCCGACGTTGGCCGGCACCGTTGGGATCGTGAGCATCTGCACGGCGTTGGGGTCGAGAGACTTGAACCGGTTGGCCAGGGCGGCGATCTCGCCAGGGCCGAAGCCTTTGTCGATCTGAACGTTCTGCACGCCGGTGTCGACGAGGCGGCTGATGGCCGGGAAGTTGAGGCCACGCGCCTTCTCGTTGGCCTTCTTCAGGACCCGTCGGACGAAGTCCTGCTGGCGTTGGATGCGGCCGAGGTCGCCCGTGGGGTCGGTGCGCCACTTGCCGTTCTCGAAGTACTGATACTGCCGGCTCCGCACGTAGGCGAGGGCCTGGTTGCCGTCGAGCGTGACGCAGCCGGGGTTCGGGATGTCGAGCCCGGTGACGGTGTCCCGGGCGCGCGCCGGACTGTAGATCTGCACGCCGCCGACGGCGCCGACGATGCCGCGGAAGCCGTTGAAATCGACTTGGACGTAGTGGTCGATGGGGACGCCGAGCGACTCCGTCACCGTTTGGATCAAGCGGTCCTGGCCAGCTTCGAAGGCGGTATTGATCCGGTTGCTGCGGCCGGTCCCCGCGATCGGTACGAAGAGGTCGCGCGGGATCGACAGCATCGCCGCCTGTTCCTTCTTCGGGTCGACCCGCAGGATGATGATCGTGTCGCTGCGCTGGCCCTTGACCTCCTTCGTCCCACCGAAGTTGTCAGTGCCGGCTTGGTCGATGCCCTCGCGCGTGTCGGACCCGACTACCAACACGTTGATGGGCTCGCCCGGCGGGAGTTCGTTGCCACCGCCCTTCCGGAGGACGGCACCGAGATCGTCGAAGGTGTCGATCTGGCCGAACTTCCAGCGCACGTAGCCGTAACCCGTCGCTGTGAGGACGACGATCAGGGCGACGACGACGTTGGCGGCGATGAGGAGGCGGCGCGGCCAGCGACGCTCGGGCCGGCCAGGCGCCACGACCTCCTCGGAAGGGATGGCCACCAGCGCAACCTACTGTGCCGTCGCCCTCGCTCTGCGGCGCGGCCCTTCGGGCAGGGGCCTTGACGCTCGGGTGGCGGCTGCCCGCTGGCGCTCCCGACACCGCCCGCAAGTGACGCAGGCGTCCTACGTGACGGGGAGGCCGAGTTCGCGGCTGATGACCAGGCGCTGGATCTCGCTCGTTCCCTCGCCGATCTCGAGAATCTTCGAGTCCCGGTAGAAGCGGGCGACTGGCGATTCGTCCATGAAGCCGTACCCACCGAAGATCTGCGTCGCCTCGCGCGTGGCCGTCACCGCCGCTTCGGTGGCGTACAGCTTGGCGATGGCGGCTTCCCGCTTGAAAGGCCGGCCGACGTCTTTGAGCCAGGCGGCCTTGTAGGTGAGCAGCCGGGCGTTGTCGCACAGGACGGCGAGGTCTGCGCACTTGAAGGCGACCGCTTGGTTGGCACCGATGGGGCGCCCGAAGGCATGGCGATCCTTGGCGTACTGGACGCTCAGATCGAGGCAGGCCTGGATGGTGCCGACCGCCAGTGCGGCGATGGCGATGCGCCCCTCGTCGAGAATGGCGAGGAACTGGCGGAACCCCTGGCCCCGCTGGCCGAGCAGGTGGTCCTCGGGCACCCGGCAGTCGGTAAACGTCAGGCCGTGCGTGTCGGAGGCGTGCCAACCCATCTTTCGGTAGGGCGGCTGGACCACGAAACCCGGCGTGCCGGCGGGCACGACGATGGTCGAGATCTCCGCCGGCGCCGTCCGCGCCGTCACCGTGACGATCGAGGTGATGTCGGTGCCGGAGTTGGTGATGAACGCCTTCTCCCCGTTGATCACCCACTCGCCGGTGGCCTCGTCGAGGTCCGCCTTGGTGCGGGTGCCGCCGGCATCGCTGCCGGCCTCGGGCTCGGTGAGCCCAAAGCCGCCGAGGGCGCGACCGGCCACCAGATCGGGGAGCCAGCGCTGCTTCTGGGCCTCGGTTCCGAACTGGAAGATTGGGTTGGCGCCGAGTCCGACGCCGGCCTCGAGGGTGATGGCCACGGACTGGTCGACGCGGGCCAGTTCTTCGATGGCGAGGCACAATGTGGTGAAGTCGGCACCACTCCCGCCGTACTCCTCGGGAAACACGAGCCCGAACAGTCCGAGCTCCCCCATCGCCAGGATGACGTCGGTCGGGAAGGTGTGGTCGCGGTCCCAGATCTCGGCATGCGGCGCGATCTCCGACTGGGCGAAGTCGCGGACGACCTTGCGAAACGACTCCTGCTCGTCGGTCAGATCGAAGTCCATCGGCCGAAGCGTACGCTCGCAGCGATGATCGATCGGGCGCCGCTGGCGGTCGTCGGTGGGCAGCTCTGCACCGACCTCCGGGACGTGACGTCGGACCTCGCGGCTCTGGACTCGACCGGCTTCTGGGTCGTCGTGCTGCCCTACGACGGTGACCCGGTGTGCGCTCGCTTCGATCGGGTGCGGGCAGCTGTGCCCTGGCCGGGTCGACCGTGGCGGGGCCCGGTAGCTCGGTCGTGGGTGTCGTCGCTCGATCGCACCGCCTACTGCGACGGCGTGCGGGCCATCCACGAGCTCATCGGTGCGGGCGACGTCTACCAGGTGAACCTGTGCCGGGTGCTTTCGGCGCCTCTCCCACCCAACGCCGACGTGGCCGCCCTGGGCGCCGCGCTGACGGCCGGGAACCCCGCCCCCTTTTCGGCGGTGGTGCGCCTCCCCGGCCAGGGGGTGCACATCGCCTCGGCCTCGCCCGAGCGATTCCTCCAGCGGGACGGCCGCGTCATCGAGTCGCAGCCGATCAAGGGAACAGCCGCCACGCCGACCGGCTTCCTGGCCAAGGACCGGGCTGAGAACGTGATGATCGTCGACCTCGTCCGGAACGATCTCGGGCGTGTCTGCGACTGGGGCTCCGTCGAAGTGCCCGAGCTGTGCGCCGTCGAGAAGCACCCCGGCCTCTACCACCTCGTCTCGACGGTGCGAGGTCGGCTCCGGGACGGTCTCGGCTGGGCCGACGCCGTCGGCGCCACCTTCCCACCGGGCTCGGTGACTGGTGCACCCAAGATCGCCGCCCTCTCGGTGATCGACAAGCTCGAGACGGCCTCAAGGGGGCCGTACTGCGGCGCCGTCGGCTGGGTCGACGCCGACTCGGGTGAGGGCGACCTGAACGTGGCCATCCGCACCTTCTGGTTCGCCGACGACCGCATCCACTTCGGCACGGGCGGAGCGATCACCTGGGACTCCACACCGGAGGGTGAATGGGCCGAGACGGAGCTGAAGGCCCGCAGGCTGCTCTCGGTAGTGTCCGCCCCGTGAGCCCAGTCAGCCCCGTCAGCCCCGTCAGCCCCGTCAGCATGGTGTGGGTCGATGGGGCATTGCTGGAGGCGGCCGACGCACGGGTGTCGCCGTTCGACCACGGGCTGCTCACCGGCGACGGCGTGTTCGAGACGCTGATCGTCTACGACGGCACCCCGTTCGCCGTGCGACGACACCTCGAGCGGCTGGCCACGTCCTGCAAAGGGTTGGGCCTCGAGCCGCCCGCCGGCGACGTGCTCCGCCGGGCGATGACCGACGTCGTCGAAGCCAACGGGCTCGGCCGGGGTCGGCTGCGCATCACCATCACCGGCGGCGATTCACCTCTCGGCTCCGACCGTGGCCTGGCTGGTCCGACGGTCTTGGTGGCCGGAGGCCCGGCCGCTCCCTGGCCGGCGACGGCCGACGTGGTGGTCGTGCCGTGGACGCGCAACGAGAAGGGCGCCTTGGCCGGCCTGAAGACGACGTCGTATGGCGAGAATGTCGTGGCCCTTGCCTTCGCCAAGGAGCGGGGCGCGTCGGAGGCCATCTTCGCCAACACGGTCGGCCAGCTCTGCGAGGGCACTGGGTCGAACGTGTTCGTCGGCATCGGGGGCCGCCTCATCACGCCACCACTGCGCTCCGGCTGTCTCGCCGGCGTGACGCGAGCCTTGGTCATCGAGGCGATCGGCGCCGACGAGGAAGACCTTCCCTTGTCGGCGCTCGGCGAGGCCGACGAGGCTTTTCTCACGTCGACGACGCGCGAAGTGCAGCCGATCCGGGCCGTGGACGGCGTCGTCCTCGGCGATGGTGCAGCCGGCGTGCTCACGTCGGCCGCCGCCGACGCGTTCCGCGCCCTTGTGGGCCACAACCTCGATCCGTAGGATCTCCCCTCCCCCGCGGCGCCCGGCCCGGGGTCGTTCACGCGCTCGGGGGTCGTCGTGCGGTTGTGGTGGGAGGTTGCCCGGCGGGCCTTCGCCCGTTTCTCGACCTATCGGTCGGCCACCTACGCCGGCGCGTTCACCAACACGATCTTCGGCTTCCTCAAGGCATCGATCCTGCTTGCCGTCTTCCGCTCGCGTCCCGAGATCGGCGGGTTCGACGCCATCGACGCCGTCACCTTCACCTTCGTCTCCCAGGGCTTCCTGGTCGTCATGGGCGCCTTCGCCGGCCACCTGCCGCTCGCCGACCGCATCCTGAACGGCGACATCGTGACCGACCTCTACCGACCCGTCGACTTGCAGGCCTTCGAACTGGCCACCGACGTCGGACGGGCGGCGTTCCACGCCACCATCCGAGCCGTGGTGCCGATCGCCGTCGGCGGGCTGGTGTTCGACCTGCGCCTGCCCACCGACGTGCGCGTGTGGGCCTTGTTCACGGTGTCGGTGGCGCTGGGACTCGTCGTCAGCTTCGCCCACCGCTTCCTCGTCACCCTCACGACGTTCTGGACGCTCGACTACCGCGCCGCCAGCCAGATGTCGGTCGTCATCGCCATGTTCTTCTCGGGCTTCGCCACCCCGATCGTCTTCTTTCCGGACTGGCTCGAGCACCTCGCCCGCATGCTCCCCTACGTGGCCTTCGCCCAGACCCCGATCGAGATCCTGCTCGGAAAACTCCAGGGCACCGATCTCGTGGCCGCCGTCGCCGCCCAGATCGCCTGGGGCGTCGGCCTTCTCGTCCTCGGACGCGCCGTGCTGGCCCGCGCAACCCGCCGGGTGGTGGTGCAGGGTGGCTGACACGGCCCACGTTTCACCGGCCGACGCGATGGTCGCCGAGCGGGCCACCTGGCGCGAGTTGGCGCACATCTACCGGGTCTTGGCTGGCGCCCGCATCCGCGCTGACTGGCAGTACCGCGTCCCGTTCGTCGGCTACACGATCACCCAGGGTCTCATCACGTTGCTCGACTTCGTGACGATCGTGGTGATCTTCGGGCGCGTCGACATGCTCGCCGACTGGTCGAGAGCCGAGGTCGCCTTCCTCTACGGCACGTCGGCCGTGGCGTTCTACGTGGGCGACGCATTCATGAGCCAGGTCGAGCGGGCGCCACAGCGAATCCGGCTCGGCACCTTCGACGCCCTCCTCATCCGACCCCTCGGCCCGCTCTTCCAACTCTGCGCCGACGACTTCGCCTTCCGGCGGCTGGGCAAGCTCCTGCAGGGCGTCGTCATCCTGACCTACGCCGTGTTCGCCCTCGACCTCGACTGGACCACGGGCAAGGTCGCCACCTTCGTCATGATGCTCGTAGCCGGGACGGTGATCTTCTCGGCTCTCTGGGTGCTCACCTCGTCGATCACGTTCTGGATGATCGAGGCGGGCGAGGTCATGAACAGCTTCACCTACGGGTCGTCGCTGGCCACCCAGTACCCGATGTCGATCCTGACCCGGTGGTTGCGGCGACTGTTGACCTTCGTCGTCCCGGCGGCGTTCGTGAACTACCAGCCGGCGCTGGCCATCCTCGACAAAACCGACCCGACGGGCACGCCCTCGTGGTTCCGCTACGCCTCGCCGGCCGTGGCCCTCCTCCTGGCGTTCGTGGCGCGTGCGGCCTGGCGCGAGGCCATCCGCCACCACCGAAGCACCGGGAGCTGAATCGATGTCCACGGTCATCGAGCTCGACGACGTGTCGAAGTCCTTCACGCTCTACAAGCGGGTCGGGCGCATCCGGCGCCAGCGGGTGCAGGTCGAGGCCGTAGCCGGCGTGAGCCTGCAAGTGGCCGCCGGCGAACTCGTCGGCTACATCGGCCCCAACGGAGCGGGCAAGTCCACGACGATCAAGATGCTCACCGGCATCCTCGTGCCGACGTCTGGGCGCATCCAGGTCGCCGGCGTCGACCCCCAGCGCCGGCGGGTCGAGCTGGCCCGACGCATCGGCGTCGTGTTCGGCCAGCGCACCCAGCTCTGGTGGGACCTGCCCCTGCACGACTCATTCGCCTTGCTACGCCACGTCTATCGGGTGCCGGCGGCGCGCCACGCCAAGAACCTGGCCGCATTCATCGAACTGCTCGACCTCGGCCCCTTTCTCGACACGCCGGTGCGCCAGCTCTCGCTCGGCCAGCGCATGCGCGGCGACCTTTGCGCCGCCCTCCTGCACGACCCGTCGATCCTCTACCTCGACGAGCCCACCATCGGCCTCGACGTCGTGTCGAAGGCGCGCGTCCGCGACTTCTTGGCCGAGGTCAACCGCGAGCAGGGTGTCACCGTCGTGCTCACCACCCACGACCTCACCGACGTCGAGCGCCTGTGCACCCGCTTGGTAGTGATCGACCACGGCCGCGTCATCCACGACGGGACGGTGGCCGAGATCAAGGGCCGCTTCGGCGAGTGGCGCACCGTCGTCGTCGACCTCGACACCGACGTCGCCCTCCCGCCCCTGGTCGTCGCCGGCGCCGAGACCATCCGGGTCGACGGCCCCCGCCAGTGGGTACGCTTCCGCCGCGAGGACGCCACCGCGGCCGACGTGATCGCGGCCATCGCCGCGCAAGCCACCGTCCGCGACCTCTCGATCGAGGAGCCCGACATCGACGACGTCGTCACCCGCATCTACACCGAGCGTTGAACGTCTGGGCGCGATCTCGCCGAGATCTCGTCGGGATCGCGCCCAATTGCCAAGTGGACGTCGCGAGCGACCTCGGCTGGGCGGCGGACGACCTTCGTCCACGTGAACCGCAACACGGTCCATCCGAGGAGGGCCAGGACCGTCTGGCGCTCCGTGTCGGACTCGAAAGCGGCCCGGGTCGCTCGCTTCGCGTAACCGTCGACCTCGATGGCGATCCGCAGGTCCGGATAGGCGAAGTCGATGAAGTACCGGCGGCCGCGGAACCGGACTTCGTGCTGGAACTCCGCGAACGGGAGGCCGTGGGTCCGACACAGGCGGGCGAACCGGGGCTCGAGGAGACCGTCCGGCGGGTGGTCGGCGAGGGCCCGTTGGTCAAGCACGCGCCGGAGAACACCACCTCCGCGCCGTCCGGGCCTGGCCACTGCCGCCCGTGCCCACTCCACCGCCGCGACGGTGAACAGGCGGGCGACGAGGGCACGGTCGAGTGCATCCTCGACTTCGGCGGCCGGTAGGACGGCGCCGAGGTCGACGAGGGCCCGCATCGGCGAGGTGACCCGAAGGCCTTGCCGGCGGTGGACCACGAACGGGTCGCGCGTTTGGTGGACGACCACGCCACGTAGGTCCGGCGTCTGCCCTCTCGGCACGACGATCTCGACCGGCGCCTCGTCGAGCATCCCCCAGAGGAACGCCGCGCCACGGTGGGAGACCGCAGCGTCGGGTCCGGCTGCGAGCAACGCCGCCATCAGTCGCTGCAGGTACGTCTCCGGTGACCCGGCCAGGGCAACGACCCCCGGCTGACACCAACGCAGCCAACCTGCGGACACCCAACTGCTCACGGTGCTCGACGAAACGCCCGCATCGGCGAGCTGGGCCATCGCGACGACTGCGTGCTGGGCGGCTGCCAGTCGACGGACTTCGAGCGGGAGACCCATGTCCCCACCCCTTCCTCCAAAGTCTGGGCGCGATCTCGCCGAGATCTCGGCCGAATCGCGCCCAGAATGGCGGAACCATGCGGATCGACGTGTTCACGATCTTCCCGGGGATGGTCGAGGCCTTTTTCGCCGAGAGCCTGCTCGGCAAGGCTCAGGCCAGGGGACTCGTCGACCTGCGGGTGCACGACCTGCGGGCGGCCACCTCCGACGTCCATCGCAGTGTCGACGACAGCCCCTTCGGCGGCGGCGCCGGCATGGTGCTCACGCCCGAACCGGTCTTCGCCGCCGTGGAAGCGGCGGCCCCGCCCCGCCCCCTGCTCCTGCTCAGCCCCGGGGGACGTCGCTTCGAGCAGGGGGTGGCCGCCGACCTGAGCGGGTCCGAGGGGTTCAGCCTGCTCTGCGGACGCTACGAGGGGGTCGACCAGCGCATCGTCGACCACCTCTGCGACGGCGAACTGAGCATTGGCGATTACGTCCTCGGTGGCGGGGAGGTGGCGGCCATGGTCGTGGTCGAAGCCGTGGCCCGTCTCCTGCCCGGGGTGATGGGCAACGTCGAGTCGGCTGGCGACGAGTCCTTCAGTAACGGACTCCTCGAGTACCCGCAGTACACGCGCCCTGCGACCTTCCGGGAGTGGCCCGTGCCGGAGGTGCTGCGCAGTGGCGACCACGCCCGGGTCGACCGGTGGCGTCAAGCGGCCGCCCTCGATCGCACCCGCCGCCAGCGTCCCGACCTCCTGGCCATCAGGGGCGGACTGGCGCCCGCCGAGGTGCAGGTCCTGGAGGAGTTCGGGTACCCTGGCTCCTTCCCCGCATCACCCTCCGAGGAGTCTTCCGCGCCATGAACCCCACCGATCTGGTCGACCGCAGCAGCCTGCGTGACGACATCCCTGCGTTCGGTCCTGGCGACACCCTCAAGGTCCATGTGCGGGTCGTGGAAGGTACCCGCGAGCGCGTCCAGCTCTTCCAGGGTGCCGTGATCCGCCGGCAGGGCAGTGGGGTCCGCGAGACCTTCACCGTCCGCAAGGTGAGCTTCGGCGTCGGCGTCGAGCGTACGTTCCCCGTGCACAGCCCGATCATCCAGAAGATCGAGGTCGTCACGCGGGGCGATGTGCGGCGAGCCAAGCTCTACTACCTCCGGGATCTCACCGGGAAGGCCGCCAAGATCAAAGAGAAGCGCACCGCCAGGTGATGCCGTGGGAGCCCATCGTGGCTCCCTCCGAGGGCGAGGAGCTGCCGGATGGCCTCCCGCCCTTTGGTGCCGGTGCCCGCACCCGGGCAGCCGGGTTCGCCAAGGAGCTCCCCATCCTGTTGGTGGTGGCCGTCGTCGCCGCCTTCCTGGTGCGGACGTTCGTGTTCCAGGCCTTCTTCATCCCCTCGCCCTCCATGGGCTGCGCCGGATGCCCCGTGCACACCCTCGAGATCAACGACAAGATCGTCGTCTCGAAGTTCTCGTACCGCCTCCACGATCCTCGCCGGGGCGACGTGGTCGTCTTCGAGTGCCCACCGGCGGCCAGCTGTGCCAACCGGGCGGGGAGCACGAACCCGGTCGTGCGCGGCGTCCGGTTCGTGGGCGAGCGGGTCGGCGTCGTGCCACCGTCGACGGAGGACTACATCAAGCGGGTCGTGGCCCTGGGCGGTGAGACGGTGGAGGGCCGCCAGGGTGACGTGTACGTCGACGGCCGGCGTCTCTTCGAGCCCTACCTCCCGAACGGCGTGGTGACGAGTGACTTCGGCCCAGTCGTCGTTCCTCCTGGCCAACTCTGGGTGATGGGCGACAACCGCCAGAACTCGGGTGACAGTCGCGTCTTCGGGCCGATCGAGGAGGAGTCGATCGTCGGTCGGACGGTGCTCCGCCTCCTCCCGGTCGGCCGCACTGCGTTCCTCTGATGCGTCATAGTCTGACGAGATGAGCGCCGAGGACCTCGAGCGGTACGAGACCGAGATCGAGCTGCAGCTCTACCACGAGTACAAGTCGGTGCTTCCGCTGTTCAAGTTCGTCGTCGAGACCGAGCGCCGGTTCTATCTGGCCAACGAGGTCGACATGGCTCCGCAGAACGAGAGCGGCCGCCCGTACTTCCGCATCACCCTGAAGGACGCCTGGGTGTGGGACATGTACCGCCCGGCTCGTTTCGTCTCGAACGTCACCGTCGTCACCTTCAAGGACGTGAACGTCGAGGAGCTCCCCGAGAAGGAGCTGTGAGAACCGTCAGCGGAGCGAGCGGCCCGCCGACCCGGAGGCAGTCCAGGTGACCGACGCCCGCCGAGCCCTCGGGGCGAAGGGGGAGGATCTGGCGGCGGCCTGGTACGAGCGCCAGGGCTACGAGATCGTCGCTCGCAACTGGCGCTGCAAGGAGGGCGAGCTCGACCTGATCGTTCGGGCGAACCGCACGTATGTGTTCTGCGAGGTCAAGACACGGACGTCGACGGCGTTCGGCACGCCCGCCGAGGCCGTCGGGCGCGAGAAGCAGATGCGCATCCGTCGACTGGCCGCCCGCTGGCTGGACGAAGGGTCGTGTGGACCGGCCCGCGACATCCGCTTCGACGTCGCCTCGGTGCTCGGCCCGCGCAACGTCGAGGTGATCGAAGGCGCGTTCTAGGTGGAGGGGCTCGACCCGTCGACCATCGTCGTGGCGGCGGGGCGAGGTCTCGACCTACCTGGCGCTCCGGTGAACGTCGGCATCGAGTTCTCGTCCACCTATCGCGCCGGCGGCAGCGTTATCTACGGTCGGGAGTCCAACCCGTCGTGGGTCGCCTTCGAGGAAGCGGTCGGCGCGCTGGAAGGCGGGCCGGCGGTCTCGTTCGCCTCGGGAATGGCGGCGGTCGCAGCAGTGGCGTCCCTCGTCCCGGCCGGCGGAGTGGTCGTCGCTCCGGAGGTCGCCTACAAGGGCGCCCGCACCCTGTTCCAGTCGTTGGCGGCAACGGAGCGCATCCAGCTTCGACTTGTCGACATCACCGACACGACGGCAGTACTGGCCGCCTGCTCGGGCGCCGATCTCCTGTGGGCCGAGTCACCCACCAACCCGCTCCTCGGCGTCGCCGACCTCGCCGCCTTCGCCGGTGCGGCCGCCCTCGTCGCCGTCGACAACACCTTCGCCTCGCCGTTGCTGCAACAGCCCCTGTCGCTGGGCGCCGATCTGGCGATGCACAGCGCCACGAAGCTGCTCTCCGGTCATTCCGACGTCGTGCTCGGTGTCGTCGCCTGTCGTGCCCCCGAAGTCGCCGAACGGGTACGGGCCTACCGCACCCTGCACGGATCGATCCCTGGTCCGATGGAGGCGTTCCTGGCCCTTCGCGGTTTGCGAACTCTGGCGGTTCGCGTCGAACGGGCATCGACAACGGCGTGCGAGCTGGTGCGCCGGCTCTCGGCCGACGAGCGGATCGACCGTGTGCGTTATCCCGGCTTCGGTCCGATGGTCGCCGTCGAGGTGCGTGGCGGCGCCGACGCCGCCGACGCCGTTTGCGCCGGGCTGCGCCTCGCCGTGTCGGCCACCAGCCTCGGGGGCGTCGAGACGTTTGTCGAGCGCCGTGGCAAGTACGCCGGGGAGGAGGCGACGCCGCCGGGGTTGCTGCGGGTCAGTGTCGGGCTCGAACACGTCGACGACCTGTGGGCCGACCTCGACCAGGCCCTCGCCGCCGCGGTCAGATGACGGTGCCCGGCGACCCGTCGTCGGTGACGATGGGCTGGTCGACGGCCGCCCAGGCCTGCATCCCGCCCGCCAGGTTGACGACGTCGTAGCCGGCGGCCCGCAGGGCGACGGCCGCTTTCTCCGATCGTCCGCCCATGCGGCACACCGCCACGATCGGGCGGGTCGCCTCGAGCGAGGTGTAGTCGGCTTCGAGTCGGCCGAGGGGGAGGTGGTGGGCGTCCGGAGCGTGCCCCGCAGCCCACTCGTCGTCTTCACGGACGTCGAGGAGAAGAGCACCTTCGGCCATCCGCTCGGCGGCCTCTTGCGGGGTGACCTGTCGACTGATCTCGCTCGTGCTCATGGACGGAGCCTAGAAGTCGGACACTCGCCTCAGCGCAGGAGGCCCGGCCGCCGGTGCTTGCGAAACTCGAGGCACGGACGGTGCCAGTGCCGGCGGAGATCCGGAGCCTCGAGCGGTACGACGACGTAATGGCCCACCCCGGCGACGATGTCGTGGTTGCAGCCGGGGCACCGGTAGGTCTTGCGGGCCTGGTACGGCTGCACCCGTCGGACGTCGTGCCCGGCTACCTCGGGTACAGGACCCACAGCAAAAGCAGTGCGACCACCACGAACGCGGCAGCGACGAACACGTAGTCGGAGGGCCGGCGCTTCTGTTGACGGAACGGGTTGAGACCCATGCGTGCCATTCTCTCCGACATGGAGACCCTCCTCGTCGAGCGGGACGGCGGCGTCGTCACCGTGATGCTCAACCGTCCCGAGAAGAAGAACGCCGCCAACGACGTCATGTGGGACGAGCTCTTGGCCGTGTTCACCGAAGTGGCCGACACCGCCGCCGACCGGGCGCTCGTCGTCACGGGGGCGGGCGGGGCCTTCTGCAGTGGCGCCGACCTCAGCTCGACCGACTCGCTCACGCGGAGCGGACTCGCCCGCATGCGTCACATCGGGAGCGTGGCGCTGGCGCTGCATCGGCTCCCGAAGCCCACCATCGCCAAGGTCAACGGTGTCGCCGCCGGGGCCGGGTGCAACCTGGCGCTGGGGTGCGACCTCATCGTGGCGTCGGCCGATGCCCGGTTCTCGGAGATCTTCGCCCGCAGGGGCCTGTCGCTCGACTTCGGCGGCTCGTGGCTCTTGCCTCGGCTCGTCGGGCTGCACAAGGCCAAAGAGTTGGCGCTGTTGGCCGAAGTCATCGGCGCCGAAGAAGCCGAGCGACTCGGCATCGTCAACCGAGTCGTTCCGGCCAACGAGCTCGACGCCTTCGTGGACGACTGGGCCAGGAGGCTGGCCGCCGGTCCTCCTCTGGCGCTGTCGATGTCGAAGACGATGCTCAACAACTCGCTGATGGTGTCGATGGACCAGGCCCTCGAGGACGAAGCCCGTTCGCAGTCGGTCAACTTCGCCACGAAGGACTTCTCCGAGGCGATCTCGGCATTCTTGGAGAAGCGCGACCCCGACTTCACGGGTCACTAGCCCCACTGTCACACCGCTGGGATACGTTCTTCCCAGCGCATCGAGTGGCCGGCGACACGACCCTCCTCCATCTGCAACACCTGTGAGGAGCGCGACATGATCGCCACCATCCCTGCTGCGACTCTGCTCGGCGTCGACGGCCGTGCGGTCACCGTCGAGGTTCACGTGTCCAACGGCTTGCCGGGGTTCTCGATCGTCGGGCTCCCCGACGCGTCGTGCCGCGAGTCACGCGATCGAGTGCGCGCCGCCCTGCTGTCGAGCGGCTTGCCGTGGTCGATGAAGCGGGTGACGGTCAACCTGGCGCCATCGTCGCTGCGCAAGGGCGGCGCCGGCCTCGACCTCCCGATCGCCATCGGGCTGCTCGTCGCCAGCGGCGTGCTCGAAGCCGCCTTGGTCGCCGGCATGGGTTTTCTCGGCGAGCTTGGCCTCGATGGTTCGTTGCGCCGCGTCAACGGCGTCGTTCCCCTGGTCGACGCCATCGACGCCGACACCGTCGTCGTGCCACCGTCAGCCGCTGAAGAGGCGGCGCTCGTCGGCCGACATCGCGTTCGCTCGGCGCCGACCCTCACCGCTCTCGTCGAAGCCTTGCGGGGCGACGAGGCGTGGCCGGACCCGCCTCTGCCGTCGAGCGGGAGAAGTTCGGCGTCGCCACCCGAGCCCGAGCTGTCCGACGTCCGAGGGCAGCGGCTCGGTCGATGGGCGCTCGAGATCGCGGCCGCCGGCGGCCACCACCTCCTCCTCATCGGGCCACCCGGATCGGGGAAGACGATGCTGGCCCGGCGGCTTCCCGGTCTTCTCCCACCGCTCACGCAGGAGGATGCGTTGTCGACCACACGGGTGCACTCGGCGGCCGGCCTCACGTTGCCACCGGGAGGGCTGGTGCGGCGTCCACCCTTCCGGTCGCCACACCACAACGCCTCGACGGTCTCTCTCATCGGCGGCGGATCCTCGGCCATGCGTCCGGGCGAAATTTCCTGTGCTCACAACGGCGTGTTGTTCATCGACGAGCTGGGAGAGATGTCGGCCACGACGCTCGATGCGCTGCGACAACCGCTCGAGGAGGGCGTGGTCCGGGTGGCGAGGGCGCGTGCCGCGGTCACCTTCCCGGCCCGGTTCCTCTTCGTCGCCGCCATGAATCCGTGCCCGTGCGGCGACGGCGGCCCTCCCGGTTCGTGCCGCTGTTCGGATGCGGCGCGGTCGCGCTACGGCCGTCGCTTGTCCGGCCCGCTGCTCGACCGCTTCGACCTTCGACTGGCCGTCGACCGCCCCGACGTGAGCGATCTGCTGGGCGGGCCACCGGGGGAGACGTCGGCGGTGGTCGCGGAGCGAGTCGTCGCCGCTCGGGCGCGTGCCGCCACACGCGTCGCCGGGGTTCGGAGCAACGCGGAGCTCCCGGGCGCCGATCTCGAAGCCGTGGTGCGGCTCCGGCCGGCGGCGGCGCGCATCCTCGAGCACAAGCTCCGGGCGGGAGCGTTGAGTGCTCGTGGGCTGCACCGCATCGAGCGGGTCGCCCGCACGATCGCCGACCTCGCCGACGTCGGCGACGTCACCGAGGAGCACGTGTGTGCCGCCCTGGCGCTGCGCGCCGACCTCGACGGGTTGGAGGGCGCAGCATGACCATGCCATCGGAACCCCCCGACCGGCGCTCGGCGAGCGCCCTTGCCCTGACGCGCCTGCCGGGCTGCACCCACCACCGCTTGGGGGCGCTGCTCGAGCGCTGGGCGTACAACCCGGAGCGGGCGTGGGCGGCCGTGGTCGCCGGCGACGTCGATCCGGCACTTCTGGGACGATCGGGAGGCCGCCAGATCGTCGCCCGGTGGCGGGAGGTCGCATCGACCGACGATCCGGGGTCCTCGTGGCAACGGTTGGCCGTCGCCCAGGGCATCGGTCTTTGGCTGTTGGGCGACGACGGCTACCCCCCGGCGCTCGTCGACGATCCTGACCCGCCGCCGGTGCTGTTCCATCGCGGCTGCACCGCCGCCATCGTGCCCAGACGGCCCACCGTGGCAATGGTCGGCACCCGCCGGTGCACGGCGTACGGCACCGACGTCGCCCGGGAGCTCGGGCGCGATCTCGCCGGCGCCGGCGTCAGCGTCGTCTCCGGCCTTGCGCTCGGCATCGATGGGGCGGCGCACGAGGGAGCGTTGGCGGCCCTTCCGTCCGCCGCACCGCCCATCGGCGTGGTGGGGAGCGGTCTCGACGTGATCTACCCGCCCCGACACCGGTCGCTCTGGCGGCGCGTGGCTGAGGTGGGCATCCTGCTCTCGGAAGCGCCACCAGGATCGGCCCCCGAGCCGTGGCGCTTCCCGCGTCGTAACCGGATCCTGGCGGCACTGGCCGACGTCGTGGTCGTGGTCGAGTCGCATGCCTCGGGCGGATCCCTCTCCACCGTTCGAGCCGCCATCGACCGTGGGGTCAGCGTGATGGCCGTACCCGGCTCGGTGCGCAGCCCGTCGTCCGCCGGCACCAACCGGCTTCTCGCCGACGGCGTGGCGCCGGTGACCGAGGTCGACGACATCCTGATGGCCCTGAGTCTCGGCGGCGCCCCCCTCCTGGCCGCCCCCGAAGGCGGCGGCCTCGTCGCTCCCGAGACCGGCGCCGACCCCGTGCTGTCCGCCGTCGATTGGACGCCGACCGCCACCGAGGACGTACTTCGTCGCACCGGTCTGTCCATTGCCGCGACGACGATGGCACTGACCCGGCTCGAGGTGTCGGGGCAGGTGCGCCGGCGCGGTGGCTGGTGGGAGCGAGTGGGGACGCCCGGAATCGGCCGGGACCGGGGTTACACTTCGTCGACGTAGGGCGACCCTGGAGCTGGGTCGTCCAGGGCGGCGAAGGGACCTCGTGGACCAGGACGACATCGGCGCAATCCAACAGCTGTGGGCCGAGTACAAGAACACTGGTGCGCGGGACGCGCGCGACCGGCTCATCGTCCACTATTCGCCGCTGGTCAAGTACGTCGCCGGCCGGGTTTCCGTCGGGCTGCCGCAGAACATCGAGCAGGCCGATCTCGTCAGCTACGGCGTGTTCGGCCTGATCGACGCCATCGACAAGTTCGACCTCTCCCGACAGATCAAGTTCGAGACCTATGCCATCGCCCGGATCAAGGGCGCCATCATCGACGAGCTCCGTTCGATCGATTGGGTGCCGCGCTCGGTCCGGGCCAAGGCTCGTTCGGTGGAGAAGGCCTACGCCACGCTCGAGGCGGGCCTCCTTCGCACGCCGACCGATACCGAGATCGCCAGCGAGATGGGCATCAGCGAAGGCGACCTCCAGACGATCTTCAACCAGATCTCCTTCGTCGGGCTCGTCGCTCTCGACGAGATGTTGTCGGGCGGCGATCGAGGCGAGTCCACGAGCCTCGGCGACACCATCCCCGACAAGGGGGAAGGTCCCGTTGCGGCCTACGAAGTCGAGGAGATGAAGCAGATCCTCGCCGGGGCCATCAGCCGCCTCGGCGATCGGGAGAAGCTCGTGCTGATGCTCTATTACTACGAGGGACTGACCCTGGCCGAGATCGGCGAGGTCCTCGGGGTGACCGAGAGCCGGGTCTGCCAGATCCACACCAAGGCTGTGATCCAGCTGCGTTCGCGCATGGCCGAGCCCGAGCGCGAGCCCGCGAGCTAGATGTCCGACCAATGGCAGGGTTCGCCGGCGGCCGAGCCGCCGGCGCCGACCGGCACGCACCGAAGCGAGGGAGATCCCAAGATGGCGGCGACGACGGGTCTCGGTCCCAGGGACAACGAACGGCCCGCAGGACCCACCGGTGACGCGGACGCTCGCGCCCACCGGGGGCTGCGAGCCGGGAACCGGCCCCTCGGCGCCGTCCTCGCAGCCCTGGTGGTCGGCGTGCTGCTCGGTGCTGCGGCCACGGCCTTCGTGAACGGCGCCGACGCTGGCGACGACTTCGCTGGGGTGGTCGACGACAGCCGCTATCAGGCGGTCATCCTGAGCAACGACAAGGTCTACTTCGGCCAGCTCGAAGGAGCCAGCGACGATTTTTTCCGCCTCGACGCTGCGTTCTTCTTGCGGGAGACGCGAGAGAACGCCGATGCCGAGCCGGTGCGAGCTCTCCTGCCGGTCAACCGCGAGATCCACGCACCCGACAACACCATGCTGATCCGCAAGGCCGAGGTGGTCCTGATCGAGAACCTGGCCGAGGACTCGCCCATCCTCGCTGAGATCGAGCGTCAACTCGGCGACGAGTAGTGGCGCTGCTCACATTCCGTGGCCGACTCCTTGCGAACGGTACGTAGCCGGTCGTAAGGTCCGGGAAGGGCAGCGGGTGCCCGACGCGGGAAGTAGGGAAACGATGACATCGGCCGGGAAGTGGATACTCGGGCTGCTACTCCTGGTTGTCGGCGCCGTGTTCGTCGCCCGCACCGTTTCCTCTGATCCGGGATCGTCGCTGGCCGAGGTCAAGAACCTCCCGGCGGCCGAGAGCGCCGGGTCGGCCAAGGACAAGGCCGCCGACACCGCCGCGGCGGCAGCTGCGGCGGCCAAGAAGACCGCCGGCACCGTTGCCGGCGACCTCGCCTGCAAGAAGGCGTGCGTCGAGGTCAATGAGGTCGCCAACGATGCAGTGACCACGGCCAAGCTGGCCCCCGGCTCGGTGACGCTGTCGAAGCTCGCCTTCGAAGTGCCCAACCTCAACGAGCTCGAGAATGAGATCAACGCCCGGAAGGCCGCCGAGGCCTCCGTCAAGGCCGCTCAAGCCGAGTCCGCGGCGGCCGGCGCAAAGAACGACGCGGCCATCACCGCCGCCGCGTCCAATGGCATCACGTCCGAGGCCGCCGCCCGGACGGCCGCCGACGCCGATCTCGCAGCGAGGACCGCCGCCGCCGACGCCGATCTTGCGGCCAAGTCGGCCGCCGCCGATGCCGACCTCCTCTCCAAGCTCAACAAGGAGGTCGCCGACCGCGGTGTCGGCGACGACGTCCTGCAGGGCAAGCTCAACACCGAGATCGCCGATCGGGCCGGCGCCATCACCAACCTCAAGGGCGAGCTGGCCAATCCCAACCAGGTCGGCGCGCCGATTCTCAAGGTCAACAACAACGAGATCGTCGCCGACGCCGTCACCGGCGACAAGGTCCTCGACACGACGATCTCCGCCGCCGACCTCGGCAACGACGCCGTCGTCGGTGGTCTCGGCGGCGACATCAAGGACAACTCCCTCACGAACGAGGACATCAACACTGGTGCCGTTCGCAGCGACGAGATCCTCGACCTGACGGTGTTGAACGGCGACATCGCCAACCTCACGATCACCGGCGGCAAGCTCGTCGTCGACACGCTCACGGCGGCACAGATCGGCACCGACGCCATCACGGCCGACGAGCTGGCCACCAGCGCCGTCGTCGGTGGGGCCGGCGGCGACATCCTCGACGAGACCATCACCACCGACGATGTCCTGAATGGCTCGTTGATCTCCGCCGACATCTTCGACGGCACCATCGGTGCTGCAGATCTCGGGACGAGTTCAGTCGTCGGCGGCGCTGCCGGCGACATCCTCGACGAGTCGATCACCACCGAAGACATCGCCAACGGCACCGTCGGCGCCGACGACCTCGGCACGAGCTCCATCGTCGGTGGATTCGAGGGTGATGTTCTCGACGACAGCATCGACCAGAACGACATCAAGAACGGTTCCGTCGGCAAGGACGAGCTCGGCACCGATGCCGTCGAAGGCGGCGCCGCCGGCGACGTCAAGGACGATTCCATCACAAGCGAAGACATCAAGAACGGCACCCTCGCCATCGGCGATCTCGCCTTCGATCCGGCGACGCAGACCGAGCTGGATACTGCTGCGACCAACAACAGCAGCCAGTTGAACTCGTTCAAGAACGACCTGAAGAATGGGACGGCCGGCGATATCACCCCGAACGAAGGCGGCGACCTGGTCTCGTTCAACGAGGTGAAGGACCTCGACGGGGCGATCATCGGTGATTACATCCTGGACGGCACCATCACCGCCGACGATCTCGGCACCGGTTCGGTGGGCTCCGACGAGATCGCCGACGGGACGATCAAGAGCGTCGACGTGACCTCGGACAACACGGTGGCCCTCACCGGCGCCAACATCCAGAACGGATCGTTGGTCGCCGACGATCTCGGCACGGACTCCGTCGGCAGCGACGAGATCGGCTCCGGCGCCGTCGGATCCGACGAGATCCAGGACGGCACGATCGTTAC
>JBKJKM010000051.1:0-4285 GCA_046597375.1 Acidimicrobiales bacterium
GCAGGACGGGCGGACCGGACACGTCGTCACCGTAGCGAGGCCGCTCAGAGGGTGGCCAGGAACTCCGCGACGAGCACCGGCCAGGCGGCGACGTCGTCTTGGCTGTGGGCGATCGAGAGCTGCGACCCGGCCAGCAGTTCGTGGAGCGACTCGGCCGTTGAAACGGGATGGCCGGGGTCGTCGTCCCACGCCAGGATCAACGCCGGAGCACCGATGGCGGCGATCTCGTCGCGGGGCGGCAGGTTGGACGCCGCGGCGCCCCGCAGGGCGAGAGCCAGACCGGACGGGTCCATGGTGGCCAGGTGCCGATAGCGGACCTCGCGGCGATCCGCCGACCAAGCCGGCTGGGCCGGAAGCTGGCGGCTGGCATCGAGAAAGGCATCGAGTCCCTTGGCCTCGAGGAAACCCACGCTCTGGAGGTAGACGTCGGCCTGCGCGGCCCTGGTCTCCCATGCCGTCGGCGGGATGGCCAGCACCATCGCGTGGATCCGCTGGGGGTGTTGGACGGCGGCATGCAGGACCGTCGCTGCGCCCATCGAAGCGCCGCCGGCGACGAAGGACTCGGCCTCTTGGTCGTCGGCCACGGCGAGGAGGTCCTCGGCCAGGTGCGACCATTCGTGGTCCTCGGGAGCGACGCCGTTGGGTGAGCGACCGTGGCTTCGTGCGTCGTAGCGGATCACGTCGACGCCCGGCACCTGCTCCCAGGCGAACACGCCCGAGTCGCGCTCGGCGGCAATCGAGCTCGTGAGGCCGTGGGCCCACAGGAACGGTCGACCCGCGCCGGCCCGTTCGAGATGGAGGTCCATATCGGAAATCTAGGGGCGTCCCGGTACGCCAGGATGAGCCCAATAGGATGGTCACCCCGTGCCTACCCGCTCAGAACTTCGCAACGTCGCCATCATCGCCCACGTCGACCATGGCAAGACGACCCTCGTCGACGCCATGCTCTGGCAGTCCGGCGCCTTCCGCGCCAACCAGGACGTGAACGAGCGCGTCATGGACTCCACCGACCTCGAGCGCGAGAAGGGCATCACAATCCTCGCCAAGAACACGGCCGTGCGGCACTCGAACACGAAGATCAACATCATCGACACGCCGGGCCACGCCGACTTCGGTGGCGAGGTCGAGCGCGGTCTGTTCATGGTCGACGGTGTGCTGCTGCTCGTCGATGCCTCCGAGGGCCCGCTGCCCCAGACCCGCTTCGTGTTGCGCAAGGCGTTGCAGGGCCGGCTGCCGGTGATCCTCGTCATCAACAAGATCGACCGTCCCGATGCCCGCGTGGGCGAGGTGCTCGACGAGGTCTACGCCCTGTTCATGGACCTCGACGCCACCGAGGAGCAGATCGAGTTCCCGATCGTCTACACCAACGCCCGAGCCGGTACGGCGACCCTCGATCTCGAGAAGCCGGGCACCGATCTCGAGCCGTTGTTCGAGGTGCTCCTCAACTCGATCCCGGCGCCCGTGTACGAGGAGGACCACCCGTTGCAGGCGTTGGTGACCAACCTCGACGCTTCGCCCTACGTGGGCCGGCTGGCCATCTGTCGCGTGCACCAGGGCAAGATCCGGAAGGGCCAACAGGTCGCCTGGTGCCGGCGCGACGGCACGATCGAAAAGGTCAAGGTCACCGAGCTCTACGTCACTGAAGAACTCGAACGGAAGGACGCCGCCGAGGCCGGCCCCGGCGACATCATCGCCGTCGCCGGCCTGCCCGAGGTCACGATCGGCGAGACGCTGGCCGATCCCGACGACCCCCGTCCGCTCCCCGTGATCCACGTCGACGAGCCCAGCTTGTCGATGACCATCGGCGTCAACACGTCACCCCTGTCGGCGCAGGAGGGCTCCAAGCTCACCGCCCGGCAGATCAAGAGTCGCCTCGACACCGAACTCGTCGGCAACGTGTCGCTGCGGGTGTTGCCGACCGAGCGTCCCGACACCTGGGAGGTACAGGGGCGCGGCGAGCTCCAGCTGGCCGTGCTCGTCGAGATCATGCGCCGCGAGGGCTTCGAGCTCACCGTCGGCAAGCCCCGGGTGCTCACCCAAGAGATCGACGGTGCCATCTACGAGCCCGTCGAGCGGGTCTCGATCGACGTGCCCGACGACTATCTCGGCGTCGTCACCCAGCTCCTTGCGCTGCGCAAGGGGCGCATGGAGCACATGGTCAACCACTCGACCGGCTGGGTGCGCCTCGAATACCTCGTACCTGCCCGCGGCCTTATCGGATTCCGCACCGAGTTCGTCACCGAGACCCGCGGCACCGGCCTCATCCACCACGTCTTCGAGAAGTGGGAGCCGTGGTTCGGCGACATCCGGATCCGCCACAACGGCGCCTTGGTAGCCGACCGTCGCGGCCCGACGACCACGTTCGCCCTGATGGCGTTGCAGGATCGTGGCGTGCTCTTCCTCGGCCCAAGCATCGAGGTCTACGAGGGCATGATCGTCGGCGAGAACGCCCGCTCCGACGACATGGACGTCAACCCGGCCAGGGAGAAGAAGCTCAACAACATCCGCTCCTCCACGGCCGAGGTCTACGAGCGTCTCATCCCGGCGACGATCTTCTCTCTCGAGCAGGCCCTGGAGTTCATCGGTGAGGATGAGTGCGTCGAGGTCACGCCCAAGAGCGTCCGACTTCGCAAGGTCGTCCTCGACGCCACCGAACGCGGCCGCGCCGCCAAGCGAGCCAAGGCCGGCGCCGCCCCGAGCTGACCCGTGAAACCTACGGGGCGAATTCGGCGACTTCTTTGATGCGGGCGAGGGTGGCTTCCATGCCGGCGGTGTTGTGGGGGGCGCGTTCCTTCACACCCGAAGCCAGTGCGCCCAGGTACTTCATCCAACCGGGACGGTGGTCGATCGTGGACTCGGTGAGGCGGCACGAGCGGTCGTCGATGGGCTCGATGAGGTAGCGCCACTGGGCGATCTTGAGGCCGGGCCCGGCCGTGACCTCCCAAGCGAGGTCGGTCGGCTCAGTGAGCTCGACGATGCGGCCGGTGGTCGACCACTTCTTGGTGCCGTTCTGGTTGTGGCCCTTGAAGGTGACACCGACGGCCGGCGAGGTGGCGCCGCCCTTCCACTCGACATTGGTCGTCTCGGGGCTCCACTCGCCCATGCGGGAGAGGTCGGAGACCAGGGCCCACACCACCTCGGCCGGCGCGGCGATGTCGATCGACGCAGACGTCGTCACTTGCGCCGCCGTCCCATGCCGGCACCGACGCGGCGGGCCTGGGCGACCCGGGTGGCGCCAGGTGCGGCGGCTTCGGCGGCATTGGCGTGCGGGGCCCGTTCGTCGGGCTCCCAGGCGCCGAGGTCGGACAGGCGGGGGTCGTTGGAGAACACCTCGACGAAATGGCGGGAAAGCTGCAGGCGCTTCTGGATGCGCTCGACCTCGAGCTCCTGGTTCCAGAGGGCCAACGACACGGCGACGCCGGCGGCGCCGGCCCTGGCGGTGCGGCCCGAACGGTGCAGGTAGGCCTTCTCGTCCTCGGGCGGGTCGTAGTGGATGACCACATCGACGCCCTCGATGTGCAGGCCGCGAGCGGCGACGTCGGTGGCGACGAGCACGGGCAGCGTGCCGTCCTCGAACTGCTTGAGCGCCCGCTGGCGCACCGACTGCGCCAGGTCGCCGTGGAGGGCGCCGGCCTGCACGCCTTCACGCTTGAGCTGGTCGGTGAGGCGGTCGCAGCCGCGCTTGGTCCGGCTGAAGATGAGGGTGCGGTAGGCCGACTTGGCGATGGTGGCCGCCACCTTCACCTTGTCCATCTCGTGGACCTTGAGGAAGCGGTGCTTCATCTGGTCGACCGTGGCGGTGGTCGACTCGACCTCGTGGCGCACCGGGTCGTTCATGTGGTTCTTGACGATGTAGTCGATGTCGCCGTCGAGCGTGGCGGAGAAGAGGAGCGTTTGGTGCTCTTGGACCATGCGGCGCAGCACCCACTGCACCTGAGGCATGAAGCCCATGTCCGCCATGCGGTCGGCCTCGTCGAGGACGAGGATTCGCACGTCGTCGACGGAGAGCTCGCCCCGATCACCGAGGTCGATGAGGCGACCCGGCGTGGCGATCATGATGTCGACACCGCGCTGGAGGGCTTTGATCTGGCGGTCCATCGGCGCGCCGCCGTAGACGGCGAGGGTCGTGAGCCCATGGACTTCGGCGAGGGGGGCGATGACAGCCCGCACCTGTACGGCCAGCTCGCGGGTCGGTACCAGGACGAGGGCCCGGGGCTTCTTGGGTTCGGCCTTCTCCGTCCGCATGATGAGGGGGAGGCCGAAACCGAGCGTCTTGCCCGACCCG
>JBKJKM010000058.1:0-25925 GCA_046597375.1 Acidimicrobiales bacterium
CCTGTTCGAGGCGCTTCTGCTTCTGTTCGAGCCACGAGGAGTAATTGCCTTCGAAGGGAAGCCCGCGGCCGCGGTCGAGTTCGAGGATCCAGCCCGCGACGTTGTCCAGGAAGTAGCGATCGTGGGTTACGGCGACGATTGTGCCCGCGTACTCCGCGAGGTGGCGCTCCAGCCAGGCGACCGACTCGGCGTCAAGGTGGTTGGTCGGCTCGTCGAGCAGGAGGAGGTCAGGGTGCTTGAGCAGGAGGCGGCACAACGCGACTCGGCGGCGCTCGCCACCCGAGAGGGGCGGGATCTCGGCGTCGCCCGCCGGAAGGCGGAGGGCGTCCATGGCGATCTCGATGGTGCGGTCGATGTCCCAGGCGCCCGTCGATTCGAGACTGTGCTCGAGGGCGGCCTGCTGCTCGCCCAGCTTGTCGTAGTCGGCATCAGGATCGGCCCACTTGGCCATCAGCTCGTCGTAGTCCTTGAGGTGCTGCTTGATCTCGGCGACGCCGTCCTCCACGTTCTCGAGGACGGTCCTCGTCTCGTCGAGTTGCGGCTCCTGGGCCAGGAAACCGACCGTGAAGCCGGGGGTCAGGCGGACATCGCCGGTGTAGCCGTCGTCTTCGCCCGCCATGATCTTGAGGAGGCTCGACTTGCCCGAACCGTTGGCGCCGATCACGCCGATCTTCGCCCCGGGATACATCGAGATGTTGATGCCCTTGAGCACCTCGCGGTCGGGCGGGTAGTACCGCCGGAGGTCCCGCATCGTGTAGATGAACTGCGCCGTCATGACGAGGACGCTAATAGCTCAGAGCGGGTGCGCCTGCGGCTTGATCGTGCGTTCGCCGGCGAACTCGCCACGGAGGACGCGGATGGCCAGCTGGCCATTGGCCAGCGAGGCCTCGACGCCGCCACCGAAGCCGTCCGGGAGTTCGATCTCGCGCTCGTACCCCCCGTACTCCCATTCGTGGACGAGGTACTCACGAGTACCGGAGCTTCGGAGGCTCGCCCAGAAGCGCACCTTGCCCTCACGCAGCTCGACGCTCACGTCGTCGGCGGTGACGGCGGGCAGAGGCGCCACGACCACCAGCGCAGCAGTCGTCTCGTACACGTTGACCGGTACGGGTTGGGCCGGCATCGACGCCTCCGTCGCGGCGGTGGCGTCCTTCACTTGTTGCTGCGTTCGTTCTTCGCTCGCCATGGTCCGACCGTACTTCGGGGCTCAGGGGGCCGGCGGCGGTCCTCGACGTCGGTGGCGGAGGCGGTTGTGGTAGCCGCAGGCCAGGCGGCCGTTCTCCTGGCTGGTGATCCCACCGACGATCCACGGTTCGATGTGGTCGACCTGGCACCGGGAGGCAGGCTCATCGCAGGTGCGGTGGTAGCAGCTCCGGTCGCGAACCTCGATGAGGCGTCGCAGCGCCCCCGTGAATGCCCGCTTGTAGGACACGTCGATCACCCGTGACGGTCCACCTTCGAAGAGGATCCGTTCGAGATCGGCGTCGCCGGTCCACGGCAGGATCGCTTCGGGCGCGACGACCTGTCCGCTGGCCAACTGTGTGAGGCGGCGGAACATGTCGCTGCCCAACAGGAGCGTGAACAGCGGCTTGGGTTGCTTTCCGTCGGTGGGCATGGTGGCGGACCGTTTGGCCATCTCGACGAGGGCGTCGGCTCGCCGCTGGTCGGGGGTGCGGTCGAGCTCGCCGATCTTGGGGTCGTGCCCGAGTCGGGCCTTCACGCTGGCCCACTCGGCGTCGAAGAGTCCCTTCTCGAGTCGTTCGAGCTCGCCGGCGACGATCGTCCCGTTGATCGGGTCGAACAACATCGCGCCCGACCACATGCCCGAGAGCGTCTCGTCGAGCGACACCCGACGCCGGTCGATGCGATCGAACGCGTCGTCGGCGGCACCATCGGGGTCGGCGTGGAGCGACCAGTAGTCGACGACTTGGGTGAACTCGGCGAACGTCAAGGCCATGGCCTGCGCCAGGAGCAACTGCTCGTCGCGGGCCATGAGGTGGGCGGTGCGATGGTTGCGGGCTTGGCCGAGGCGCCGCACGTGGGCGGCGTCGATGTTGCCCGCCGACCACGCCTCGGCGACGAACGGCAACTGCCCGCTCGTGCGGCCCAGGGCGATCCGCCGGCGGCAGTCGGACTTGGGGTTGCGCGTCTCCCGCGCCAACCACGCCGCCCCCGAGCGGGCGCCGTCGGCGGCCCACACTCGACGGGCGTCCCACGCATGGGACAACCCTGCTTCGGCCGCCTCCAGTGAGGCCCGCAGACGGGCCAACTCGACGAGCGCCGAGCTCAACTCGCCGTCGGCGAACCCGCTCGAATCGAGGGCTGCGAGCTCTCTGATCCCCACCTCGAGTAATCCAAACATACGTTCGTATCGTAGCACCGCTCGACTCCCAAAAACCCAGCAAAATCAAGGGTTTTTGAGGAGTCGCTGCACGAAGGAACGACCAGCCAACAGGTCGTGGAGCTCGTCGACCGCCCACCGCCGCCCCCAGTTCGGCCGCCAATAGGCCAGGAGGGCCCGCAGGTCGTACATCGCGGCGTAGGCCTCCTGCCGCGGCACCAGTTGCGGATCGTCGAACAGCTCGGGGTAGACGCCCCGCAGCCACCCCGGCACGTCGGCGAAGTCGGCCGGGTGCACGCAGTCCTCGTAATCCTCGGCCACCAACAGCGCCGGGTCGCCGCACATCCGCAGCACGACGTTGAGGTCGAGGTCGGCGGCCGCCGGCCGCGACATCTCGAAGTCGAGCACTGCCGTGAGCTGACGCCCGGCTCGGTCCCACAACAGGTTCTCGAAGTGGAGGTCGGCGTGGACGAGCACCTCGCTGCCCTCGTCGCTGGCGAAGGCGTCGAGCCGAGCGCCAAGGAACCCCTCGACGGCGTCGAGCAGCCCGTGATCGACATCCGGCAGGCGACGGGCTGCCTCGAGCAGCAGCGGCGCCCGGTTCGGATGGGGTTGGTAGGTCATCGGGTCGGGGCCGGGATCCTCCACCCACGGATGACGGAAGCGCAGCGGTTCGGGGATGGCGTGGATCCGCTGCAGCGCGCGACCAAGTTGTCCGATCGCGTCCTGCCGCTCCTCGTCGGCGAGGTCCGGCCAGCAGCGGCCCAACTGTTCGCCGGGGAGCCGCACCAGGACGAGCCAACCGAACGACTCCTCCCTTCCGACACCGACGACCTCGGCATGCGGCACCGCTTCCGGCAACGACCGGAGGACGAGGGCTTCATGGTCGAGCATCTGGCGGCGGTCCGTCGGTTGGAGCCGTACGACGTGGCGCGGACCTCGCCACACCAGTGACGAGTAGCTGTGGACCAACTCGAGGGGCTCGGCCGGCAGGCCGAGTCCGGCGAGGATCCGTTCGGCATCGAGCTGCGTCGGATTCACCGGCGCAACGTAGGACGTCGTCGGATGACCGCAGACGCAGCTTGCGGTGCACTCTTCGCCGGCGCGTCGATTCGTACTCCTCGGCCTCTTGCCTTTGCTCCTCGGCCTGGCGCTGCGTACGGACTTTCCGGCCCTTGGATTGAGTTGCAGCGTCGCCGGCGCCAGCGCGCCGGGGTACGAGAGGGGCGTCGCTAGGCTGGGATTTGATGCCTGAAGAACCGCCGTCGACCTTCGGTCCCAACGCCTGGCTGGTCGACGAGATGTACGACCAGTACCGGGCCGACCCGGCAAGTGTGAGTGAGTCGTGGCAGGAGTTCTTCGCCGACTACAAGAAGGACGCGGCGGCGCCGGCCCTGACCAACGACACGACGACCACCAGCAACGGGGCGGTTCCGCCGACACCCGTTCCGCCGACACCCGTTCCGCCGATACCCGTTGCGCCGGCCGCGGCCGCCCCGGCGTCCAAGCCAGCCGCCACTCCGGTGGCCTCGCCCGCCGCGCCGGCGGTAGCTGCGTCGTCGCCCCTGGCTGGCGACCCGATCCGGGGCTCCGGCGCGGCGATCGCCAAGAACATGGCGGCGTCGCTGACGGTGCCGACGGCGACGTCGGTGCGGCCGGTGCCGGCGAAGCTCCTCGAGGTCAATCGCAAGATCGCCAACAACCACCTGCAGCGCACGCGTGGCGGCAAGCTCAGCTTCACCCACCTCATCGGCTACGCCGTCGTGCAGGCCCTCAAGGACGTGCCGAGTCTCAACAACACGTTCGTCGAGCGCGACGGCAAGCCGTTCCTCGTGCGCAACGAGCGGGTGGGCCTCGGTCTGGCCGTTGACGTACCCAAGAGCGACGGCAGCCGCACCCTTATGGTGCCGGTCATCAAGAACGCCGACACCATGGATTTCCGCCAGTTCTGGGAGGCCTATGAAGAGCTGATTCGCAAGGTCAAGACGAACAAGATCGGCGTCGATGACTTCAGCGGCGCCACGGTCAGCCTCACCAACCCCGGCACGATCGGGACAGTCAGCTCGGTGCCGCGACTCATGCCGGGCCAAGGCGCCATCATCGGCGTCGGCGCGCTCGACTACCCGGTCGAGTACAGCGGTGCCGACCCGTCGACCCTGGCCGAGCTCGGCATCTCGAAGACGTTGACCCTCACCTCGACGTACGACCACCGCATCATTCAGGGCGCCGAGTCGGGTCTCTTCTTGCAGCGGGTGCACAAGCTCCTCACCGGTGAGGACGACTTCTACGAAAAGGTCTTCGCTTCGCTCGCCGTTCCCTATGAGGCGGTGGCGTGGCGACGCGACGTCAACCCGGAGAACAGCGAGCGCGTCCGCCTGCAGAAGCAGGTGCACGTGCAGACACTCATCAACATGTATCGGGTCCGCGGTCACCTGATCGCCGACCTCGATCCGCTCCAGGCCAAGCCACCGCGCATGCACCCCGAGCTCGATCCGGCCACCTACGGCCTCACCATCTGGGACCTCGATCGTGAGTTCTACGCCGACGGCCTCGCCGGGCAGGACTACGCCCGCCTCGGCGACATCCTCGGCGTGCTGCGCGATGCCTACTGCCGCACCATCGGTGTCGAGTACATGCACATCCAGGAACCGGTGCAGAAGCGTTGGATCCAAGAGCAGATCGAGGGCGTCAAGGACACGCTGCCCACCGAGGAGCAGCTTCACATCCTGACCCGTCTCAACGCCGCCGAGGCCTTCGAGCGCTTTCTCAACACCAAGTACATCGGGGCCAAGCGCTTCGGCATCGAAGGGGCCGAGTCGGCCATCGTCATCTGCGACACCGTTCTCGACGAAGCGGCGCGCGCCGGTCTCGTCGAAGCGGTCATGGGCATGTCGCATCGCGGCCGGCTCAACGTGTTGGCCAACATCGTCGGCAAGTCGTACAAGGAGATCTTCCGCGACTTCGAGGGAGACCTCGACCCCTCCACCGTGCAGGGCTCGGGCGACGTGAAGTACCACAAGGGCTTCTCGGGCAAGTTCGTTGGCCTGTCTGGTCAAGACATCCCCGTCACCCTCGCCGCCAACCCGAGCCACCTCGAAGCGGTCGATCCGGTCGTCGAGGGCATGACCCGGGCCAAGCAGGACTTCCTGCACCAGGGCGCCGTCTACCCCGTGCTGTCGTTCCTCCTCCACGGCGATGCGGCCTTCGCCGGTCAGGGGGTCGTGGCCGAAACGCTCAACCTGTCGCAGCTGCGCGGCTACCGCACTGGCGGCACCATCCATCTCGTCATCAACAACCAGGTCGGATTCACCACCAACCCCGACGAGGCCCGTTCCTCGGTGTACGCCACCGACGTCGCCAAGATGGTGCAGGCGCCGATCTTCCACGTGAACGGCGACGACCCCGAGGCCTGTGCCCGGGTCGCCCGCCTGGCTTTCGCCTTCCGCCAGGAGTTCCACAAAGACGTCGTCATCGACATGGTCTGCTACCGGCGGATGGGCCACAACGAGGGCGACGACCCGCGCCTCACCCAACCGAAGATGTACGAGCGCATCGACAACCGCCGCACGGTCCGCAAGATCTACACGGAAGCGCTCATCAAGCGCGGCGACATCTCCCTCGAGGACGCCGAAAAGGCGATGGAGGACTTCTCGTCGCGGCTCTCGGTTGCCCTCGAAGACACCCGTTCGACGGCGTCGGCCAAGTTCGAGACGGTGCCGCCGGCGCCGACCGAGCGGCTCCTCCCCGACGTCGACACGGCCGTCGCCGACAAGGGCCTGCTCGACCGGATCGCCACGACCGTGACGTCGGCGCCGGAAGGCTTCAACCTCAATCCGAAGTTGGGCAAGGTCTTCGAGGCGAGGACCAAGCTCTACGCCGAAGGACAGGTCGACTGGGCGCTGGGCGAGGCCTTCGCCTACGGCTCCCTCCTGGCTGAGGGCCACGACGTGCGCTTGGCCGGGCAGGACTCGAGCCGCGGCACGTTCGGCCATCGCAACGCCGTGCTCGTCGACACCGAGACCGAAGAGGAGGTCATCGCCCTCAACCGCCTCGGCGTGCAAGACCAGGGTCGCTTCTTCATCTACGACTCGCTGCTCTCGGAGTACGCCGCCGTCGGTTTCGAGTACGGCTACTCGATCGTCGCGTCCGACACCCTGGTGGCGTGGGAGGCGCAGTTCGGCGACTTCGTCAATGGTGCCCAGATCATCATCGATCAGTTCCTGGCCGCCGCCGAGGACAAGTGGGGCCAGACGTCTGGGCTCACCCTCCTCCTGCCCCACGGCTACGAGGGCCAAGGTCCGGAGCACTCGTCGGCCCGCGTGGAGCGCTTCCTCGAGTTGTGTGCCAACGGCAACTTGCAGGTGGCCAACCTCACATCGGCGGCGCAGCTCTTCCATGCGCTTCGCCGACAGGTGAAGCGGACCGAACACAAGCCGCTGATCGTGTTCACGACGAAGTCCGGTCTCCGCGCCACCTGGAGCCGTTCTCCGGTCGAGGAGTTCACCGACGGCCGGTTCTCCGAGGTGCTCGACGACCCGGCCACGATGGACGCGCCGGGCGACGTGCGGCGGGTCGTGCTGGCCTCCGGCAAGGTCGCCTTCGACGCCATGAAGGATCGCGACAAGCGGGGCGCGCCCGTCGCCGTCGTGCGGGTAGAGCAGCTGTACCCCTGGCCCGAAGACGAGATCAGCGCCATCCTCGCCCGTTACGAGCACAGCGACGAGGTCGTGTGGCTTCAAGAGGAGCCGGAGAACATGGGCGCCTGGAACTTCGTGCACGGACGCATGCACAAACTCCTCCGTGAGGACTTCCAGCTCCGCCACGTCGCCCGTGTCGCTTCCGGTTCACCTGCCGCTGGGTCGCACTACCTCCACGAGCTCGAACTCATGGACCTCCTCGACCGCGTATTCCAGGGCCTCTGAGTCTCCGGTCCGACGTCCCGAGGTCGCTCATCGCAGGGCGAAGCCCACGATGGCTTCGAGCTCGGCCAGGGCCAGGCTCGGCTCGGTGACCTTGATGGTGCGCATGCCCAACTCTTTGGCCGGCTTGAGGTTGATGCCGAGGTCGTCGAGGAACACGGCCTCGGTCGGTTGGATGCCAAGGGTTTCGCAGGCGATCTCGTAGAAGCGGGGATCGGGTTTGCGGCAGCCCACCTTGCTCGACTCGATGACGGCGTCGAAGAGCGAGAGCACCTCGTCGCGACCGGTGGCCCGAGCCCGCTCCGGGAAGTCGTTGAAGCCGACGACGTTGTTGGTGAGGCACGCCGTCTTGAAACGCCGGCCGCAGCGTCGGAGGGCCTCCACCATGGCGGGGCGGATCTCGCCGGCCAGCAGGGGCATGACCTCACGGGCGGCCAACGTGTGGCCGAGGGCTCGGGCCTCGGCCTCGAAGAGATCGCAGAACTCGTCGAACGGCACCTCGTTTCGTTCGAACTTCGCCCAAGCGTTGGTGTCGGGGTTGGTGGCGTTGAGGGTGCGGATGAAGTCCTTGGGCAGGCCGCGCTGGCGTTCGTACCGGCCGAAGGCCTCGAAGGGACTGGAAAGAATGACGCCTCCGAAGTCCCACAGCACGGCCTTGAGCGTCGGGGTGTCGCTCAAGCGAGAAAGTCCTCGGCCAGCGCGGTCCAGAGCTCGGTCGACAGGCGCAACGACTCCTGGTCGACCCGCTCGTCGTCGCCGTGGAACATCGTCCCGAATTCCTCGAAGCCTATCTTCTCGCTGAAGAGCCCGAACCCGTACGAGGGCACGCCGAGTCGGCGGAAGAAGCGGGCATCGGTCGCGCCGACGGTGAGGAACGGGATGTTGATCGATCCTGGCACCACCCGATCGGTCACCCGCTGCAGGGCATCCCACAGCGGGGTGTCGATCGGGCTGGCGGTCGACGGGTCGTCGTTGGCGGAGAGAAGGGTGACGCTCGAGGCGAGGTCGGGTCCGATGATCTCCTCGAGCTGGGCCTGCACCTCCTCGGCCGTCTGCCCTGGCAGCGTCCGGATGTCGATCTCGAGGTCGACCCGGTCAGGAATCACGTTGGTCTTGGTGCCGGCGTGCATCACCGTCGGGGCGAAGGTGGTGTGGGTGCAGGCGTGGGCCTGGCGGGCGAGACCGAGGGGCAGGTCATGGCACAACGCCGTGAAGCCGTCGGCGTCGAGCAGGGCCGCGGTCATCTCCGGTCCCCAGTCGATGCCCAGGACGAAGCGCCGCCAGATGTCGTGGAGCCTCGTCTCGGGGACGTAGGCATCGATGCGGCGAACGACCTCGGCCGCCTTCACCAGCGCGTTGTCCGTGCGGAACGGCGTGCTGGCATGCCCAGGGGTACCGGTGATGCGGAGGGTGCACCAATAGCTGCCCTTCTCACCGACGATCACCGGACGCTTCGTCCCGCTGGCCGACGCCATCGGGAACCCGCCCGACTCGGTGATCACGTAATCCGCGGCGACGGCGTCGGTCTCGTGCTCGGTCAGGTACTTGGCCCCGTAGGTGCCGAGCGCCTCTTCGTCAGCGACGGCGACGTAGACGAGCGAGCCGACGGGGCTGAAGTCGCGCCGCCGGGCCAACCGCTTGGTCGCGACGGCCATCGATGCCGTGAGGTTGAGCATGTCGACGGCGCCCCGTCCCCACACCTCGCCGTCTAGGAGATCGCCCCCATAGGGATCGTGGCGCCAGCCGTCCTCATTGGCCGGAACGACGTCGGTGTGTCCGAGGAGCAGCACGGTCGGCGCCGACGGGTCGCTCCCGGCGATACGGGCCACCAGCGAGGGTCGATCGGCCTGCAGGGCGAAGGTCTCGACGTCGACGCCGGGACCCTCCAGGTAGGCCCGGAGCACGTCGACGCTACGGGCCTCGAAGCCCGACTCGGCGGTGCCATCGTTGACGCAGGCGTTGCGAATCAAGTGCTGGAGGAGGTCGGTGACCTCCGCCGTAGGGTCATCGGGCACGGCCGGACTCTATGGTTGACTGAGCGACGATGTCATCCCACCGAGTCGTCGTCGACGGCTCCAACATCGCGACCGAGGGTCGTTCGCTGCCGAGCCTCGTGCAACTGGATGAAGCCGTGCGGGCCTACCGCGACGAGCACCCGGATGCCGAGATCATCGTCGTCGTCGACGCTACCTTCGCCCACCGAATCGCTGATTCCGAACGCGCCATGTTCGAGGAAGCGGCTGCCCACAACGAGCTCGTCTACCCGCCGGCCGGTGCCATCGGCCGCGGCGATGCGTTCCTGCTCCGGATCGCCGACAAGACCGATGCCGTCGTGCTCTCCAATGACTCCTTCCAGGAGTTCCACGGCGAGTTCGAGTGGCTCTTCACCAAGGGTCGCCTCATTGGCGGAACCCCGGTGCCCGGGGTCGGCTGGATCTTCGTACCGCGCACGCCGGTGCGCGGTCCGAAGTCGCGCGAGTCGGTGAAGGAGGCCAAGCGGGGCAAGGCCCGCATCGGATCCAAGGACGCGTCGGAGCCGATGCCCGTGCCGAAAGCGCCGCCGCCCCGATCACCCAAGAACAAGGACGTGAAGGGTGGCGACAGCTCCCGACCGTCAAAGGCGGGCCAGGCGAAGCCCGGTCGGCTCAAGGCGGCCATCGAGGAGGCGACCGAAGAGGCGGTTACCGGCGATCTCCCGGACCTCGACGACGCGACCGGCGACGGCGAGGGCGGCAACGGCAAGGGCGGACGCAAGCGCCGACGTCGCAAGGGCAAGGGCAGCAGTGCCTCCGTCTCGTTGCCGACGGTCAACGAGCCGCTGACCTTCATCCAGTTCATCGCCGATTACCAACCCGGTGCCTCGGTCGAGGGCGAGATCGAGAGCTTCGCCAGCCACGGTGCCTTCGTGCTGGTCGGTGATGCCCGCTGCTACATCCCGCTGTCGGCCATGGGCGATCCGCCGCCCCGCTCGGCGCGCGAGATCCTCAACCGCGGCGAGACCCGAACGTTCGTCGTACAGGCCCTCGACGCGCCGCGCCGCGGGATCGAGCTCGCCCTCCCCGGCTTTGCCCAGGTCGCCGGGCGGCCTACGGACGAGACCGTCGAAGCCGAGATCGGCGAGGCGCCTCCTCCCATTTCGGCGTCGGGCGGACGTGGCGGCGGCCGGGGTCGCCGCGGTGCCCTGGCGTCGACGGACTCGCCGCCAGAACTGGTGTCGAAGCCGCCGTCCAAGAAGGCGACGGCCAAGCGGTCGGCAGCCAAGAAGGCGGCCGTCGCCGAGGTCGCGGCCGTGGCCCCGGCGACCGCCAAGCGCTCGACCCGCAACGTCGCCTCGGCCGCCGTGATCGACGACCCGCTGGCGGCCGCCACGGCCACCGCCGCCAAGAAGGTGGCGGCGACGAAGAAGGCCACCTCCGCCAAGCGGTCCCCGGCCGAGAAGCCGTCCGCCCCGACGAAGAAGCCGTCCGCCCCCACCAAGAAGACGGCGGCGACGAACAAGGCCACCGCCGCCAAGAAGTCCTCGGCACCGAAGAAGGCGGCCCGTCCGGCCAAGAAGGCGGGCACGAAGGCGGCGGCGCTGGCCAAGAAGGCACCGGCCAAGGCGGCGGCGCTGGCCAAGAAGGCACCGGCCAAGGCTGCTCCGACCAAGAAGGCACCGGCCAAGGCCGTCTCGGCCAAGAAGGCACCGGCCGCCAGGAAGGTCACGGCGTCCGCTGTCCCGGCCAAGAAGTTGGTCGCCAAAAGAGCGCCGGCCACGGGGGCCGTCAAGAAGACGGTTCCGGCGAAAAAGGCGACCAAGAGGAGTTCTTGACCTTGCTTCGGCGAAGCGTTCTGGTCGCCCGAACGCTTCACCAAGGCAACCTCAGCGACCGAAGCGCTTCACGAAAGCGCCCGGGTTCGGGTGGCCGCCGCTGGCCGGGGCAGGATGGCGGACGTCATGTCGCTGCGCGTCGCCACGTGGAACGTCAACTCACTCAAGATCCGTCTGCCGAAGCTCGAGGAGTGGCTCGGGTATGCCCAGCCGGACATCGTGTGCCTGCAGGAGACGAAGATGGCCGATGCGGCGTTCCCGGCCATGGCGTTCCAAGCTCTCGGTTATGAGGCGGCGCACCATGGTGAGGGCCGCTGGAACGGCGTGGCCATTCTGAGCCGTGTCGGCCTCGACGATCCTGTGGCGGGCTTCGCCCACGACGGCGCCGGTCCCGATGCTGAAGCCCGGTTGCTCTCGGCGACCTGCGGTGGCGTGCGGGTGTCGTCGGTGTACGTGCCCAACGGTCGTCAGGTCGGCACCGAGCATTTCGCGGCCAAGCTGGCATGGCTCGACGACCTTCGCCGCCACGTCGATGCCACCACCCATCCCGGTGCCAAGGTCGTGGTGTGTGGCGACTTCAACGTGGCGCCTGACGATCGTGACGTCTGGGACCCGGGGTCGGCCAACGGCGGCACCCACGTCACCCCGGAAGAGCGGGGCGCCATTCGCGCCTTGGTCGACTGGGGTCTCGAGGACGCCTTCCGGCTACAACATCGAGGCGACCGCCTCTTCAGCTGGTGGGACTATCGGGCCGGCGACTTCCACAAGCACAAGGGCATGCGGATCGACCTGGTTCTGGCCAGTCGGCCGATGTCTCAGCACGTCACGTTCGCACTCATCGACCGCCAGGCCCGCAAGGGCAAGCTGCCGTCCGACCACGCACCGCTGCTGGTCGACTTCGCCATCGATTCGGAGCCCGCCAGCGCATGACCGACGCCCCGCCTGATGTCCCCTCTGACCTCCCGGGCTTCGCCGCCCGTATGGAGGACATGCGCGCCGCCGGGGTCACCCCTCAGCGCATCGAGATGCGGAGGCTGGCCGACGCCATGCGCCTCGTCATCGAGCGCCTGGTGGCAACTCGTGCGCCGCAGGACGAACTCGCTAGTGCGGCGGCCGCACTGGAGGACATCGCCGCTGCGCTCGACGGTTTCCCTCGCGGCCATTCATTCGAGGGATTCGCCGAGTCGTCGAACTCCGGCGACCCGCATGCCTTCTTCGACCACAGCCCGATCATCGGTCGAGCCAACCCGCTGGCGCCGCCGCTCGATCTGGCGGTGATCGACGGTCGCGTCGCCGGGCGGGCCGTGTTCGGCTCGGCCTATGAGGGTCCGCCCGGGGCGGTGCACGGCGGCTACGTGGCAGCGGCGTTCGATGAGTTGTTGGGGATGGCCCAGTCGCTCGGCGGCAAGCCGGGCATGACTGGCACGCTGACCGTGCGCTACCGGCGGCCCCACCCGCTCCACACCGAGATCCAGTTCGAGGCCGAGCTCGTCCGCGTCGAGGGTCGCAAGATCTTCACGGTGGGGCGGTCGTTCGCCCAGGGCGAGCTGCGGGCAGAAGCCGAGGGGATCTTCATCTCGGTGGACTTCTCCAAGATCGCCGAGCTCATGAAGACCCGAAACCCGCCCGACATTGCCGAGCCGCCGACCTAGCGTTGTGCCCGTGGGTGCCTACCGCCAGGTCATCGCCGGCACGGAGCTGAGCCACCCCCGAGGCCGAACGCCGGCGAGCGAGATCAACCGGATCCTCGAACTCACCGGCGACCCCGACCCCAAGGTCCGCCGATTGGCCCTCAAGAACCTTTGCGGATGCCATGTCCGCTCCGACGTCCAAGCCATCTGGAATCGACTCTTCGAACTCGTCGCCGACCCTGATGCCGGCGTGCGCTTCGAGGTCGTCCACGCGTTCGGCGACAGCTCCCCGAAGCACCGAGCCCACGAGATCGCGGCGGCCGTCGAACCGCTGTACAACGATCCCGACCTCCACCTCCGGAAGCGGGTGCGCAAGTTGCTCAAGGCCTACCGGCGCACCGGCAACGTCAACGCCCTCTGAATGGACGGACTAGCCGCAGAGGATGCGGCGGGGCTCAGGCGAGAGGGTCTGCTCGAGCAGCAGGTACCACTCCTCGTCGAGCGGTAGCGGCAGCGAGGCGGCGCCCGACCCGATCAGGGGGCGGGGCTTCCGGGGCTTGCGGGTACCGCTGTTGCCGCCGCGACCCTTGTAGACGATGAGGCCGCCGACCGGGTCAGGTACGGCGTCGAGGGCGATCTGCACGCCCAGGCTGGACTTGTAGCGATCCCAAGCGTCCTCGTCGGCGAAGGCGACCTCGAAGATCACGCCGAACGAGCTGTGGTGCCAGTTCCAGTCGAGGGCACCCGAGACGATGGCGTTCTCGACCAGCCCATCACCCCAAGCCTCCGACCATGACGAGGCGCTGAACATGCCGTCGAACACTTCGATCGACATCCAGTAGGGCGCGGCCACGTCGCCAGGGTACGTCATCCGGGGCCTCCCGTCAGGTGGCGAGGTGATGGCGGAGTTTCTCGAGTCCCGTGTCGTAGGCCGAACGGAGGTCGTTGCCGGCGACGCCGAGGTCGGTGTGGAGTTGGTTCATGGTGCGCACGGCGTGGCCCCGCAGCCCGAAACGGGCGGCGATGACCTCCCGTTCGAGGTCGCTCAGACTGTCGAAGAGGTGCGTGTCAACCCGTATGGCCACCAAGTCGTCGTCGGCTTCACCGGCCACGTCGACGAAGTCGCCGAGGGAGTCAGGATAGGGCCAACCGTCGTCGGTTTGGCGCAGTGCCATGTTCCAGTTCTCGCGCCTCGGAGCGACGGCGTCAAGGGTGTTCGGCCAACCAGGTGTCGAGGACGTCCTCTTCGAGCGCGGCGTGCTCACGGAGTCCCGACACGATGGCCGATTCGACCTTGCCGCCGACGAGCGGCACGGTGACCTTGACCTCGCCGTCGGCCCGCCGCTGGGTACGGCCCGGCGCCACCTCGACGAGTTTGAAGGTGCCCGAGCTGCGGAGGAGGTTGCGGTAGTGGTCGGGCACGATGCGCCAGGTGGTGAGGTGCGTCCGACGATCAAGGGTGGACTCTTCGACCCAGGTGAGGCGGGCCGGGTCGACCACCCGCCGGACGGCTCCGTTGACCTGGCCCGTGAAGGCGTACTTGACCCATTGGTGCACGAGGTCGCCGGCCTCCACGCGATGGACCAGGGTCGGGCGGCCGAGCTTGGGCAACGTGGCGAGGCGCTCGAGGAAAGCCGGGTCGACGAAGGCCGTCTCGACCTGCGGGAGAGAGCCGGCGAAGTGCTGCTCGATCGAGAATCGCATGGCGATGCCGAGGCTAGGCGGGCCTGCAGCCGCTCAAGCGCTCTGGCGGTGCTCAGCCACGACAGCCAGGAGGTCGGCGCCGTACCGCTCGGCCTTGACCGGCCCGAGGCCGGGCACGGCCAAAAGGGCGGCGCGATCGATCGGCCGCCGCTCGGCCAGTGCCGCCAGCGTCGTGTCGTGGAAGATAACAAAGGGGGGCACGGCCGCCGCCCTGGCCGCTCGGGCCCGCCACTGTTTGAGGGCGCCGAGGACCTTGGCGTCGGGTTGAGGACCGGACCCGCCGACCAGGTCGCGGTGACCGACCGACCGCAGTCGCGCCCGTTCCCCATCGACGTACTGACGCCAGTCGCCGGAGGGGCCTTCGGCCGCCAGGGAGCGCAGCACGGCTTCGATGGTCGCCAGCCAAGGCGACGGGGATCGGTGCACCGATCGCTCGCCGAAGGTACGCCGTTCCGCCCATGAGCAGTGGAGCTCGTCTTGGGCCCGGGTGAGGGCGACGTAGAGGAGGCGACGCTCTTCGTCGGTGGCTTCGACCGTCTCGGCCCGCCCGATGGGGACGAGGCCCTTCTCCAACCCGGCGATGAACACCACCGGCCACTCCAGGCCTTTGGCCCGGTGGAAGGTCACGATGTCGACGACGTCACCGCTGCCACCCTTGTCGGGCTCGTCGCCCTTCACGGTGGCCGCCAGCCAGGCCGTGAAGCCGGGCATGGACGCCTGCGGGTCGAGCAGGGCGTACTCGCGACCCAGACGAATCAGGGCATCGAGATTGGCCTTGCGGTCGTCGGAGCCGGACTCGCTCCGAGCCATGGTCTCGAGCTCCGTGACGCGCGAGGCGAACGCCACCCGGGCCGGCGACGCCGAGAGCTCGGCCAAGGCAGCCTTGACCTCGGGCTGTTGGAGGAGGCCGCCGCCGCCCCGCATCCGGAAAGGGATCTGCGCGGCCGTGAAGGCCTTTTCGAACTCGATGGCTTGGGCGTTGGTGCGAACGAGCACGGCGGCGTGCGACCACGGCCGGCTCGGCCCGTGGTGGCGACGGATCTGGGCGGCGATGGCGTGCGCTTCCGCCGCCTCGTTGGGGTAGGAGCGCGCGACCGGCGGGGGCCCGTCGGGACGCTGTGCCCGTAGTGACGCCGCCGACGGGCCGGCGGCCGTGGCCAACACGGCGTTGGCGACGGTCAACACCTGGGGCGTCGAGCGGTAGTTGTCGTCGAGCCGAATGGTCTGCGATGTCGGGAACAGCCGGCTGAAGCTGGTCAGAAGTCGGGGGTCGGCGCCGTTCCAGGAGTAGATGGCCTGGTTGGGGTCGCCGACGACGCAAAGATCGGGGCGATCGCCCAGCCAGCCCTTCAACAGCCGGTACTGGACGGGGTTGACGTCTTGGAACTCATCGACGAACAGGTGCCGGAACCGCCAGCGCTGCGAGGCGGCGAACTCGTCGTCGGTGTCGAGGGCCCGTGCGCACAGGCCGAGCAGGTCGTCGAAGTCGACGAGCCCCTTCTTCCGCTTGGCCGCCTCGTACTGCTCGTAGTACGAGGCCAGCACGACGGGACCAACCGGCGGCGTGCGGCCGGCTTGCTCGGCTTCGACGACGTACTGCGAGGCCGGGACGAGGCGGGCCTTGGCCCACTCGATCTCGGCCGCCACATCGGCCAACTGCAGGGTGACCGATCCCGTGGACGGCCGGCCGACGATGTCGGCCAGGAGCCGCACTTTGCGGTCGAGGAGGGCCGGGGCAGCCTCCCCCCGATCGGCCCACCGGCGCCGGAGTTGGGCGTAGGCGACGGCGTGGAACGTGCCGGCGACGACCCGGTCACGCACGCCCAGGTGCCAGAGGCGGTCGGTGAGCTCGCCCGCAGCCTTCCGGGTGAACGTGAGCGCCAGGACGTGGGGGGCGTCGGCCGTGCCGGTGGCCACCCGGTGGGCGATGCGACGGGTGAGCACCCGCGTCTTTCCCGATCCGGCCCCGGCGAGGATGCACAGAGGGGCGGCCTCGGTGGTGACGGCCTCGTGCTGGGCCGCGTTGAGGACGGCGGTCAGCAGCTCGGTTCGTGTCGGGTGCGGCACGCTCCGAACGTTACGGACGGGGTACGACAGGAACGCGGATGGTCCCCCACCTGCAGTGGCGCTACCACCACGCGCAGACCCGAAGCCGTGGAGCGGTCGGTCGGGGAGGGTCCCGGGTAGGTTGCGCCCTCGATGGCGACGAGGGCGTTCGATGAGGGCCGGATCTTCGGGGTGACCCACGGGTCGGCGCCCTTCCGTGTGCTCGCGCTCCCGGGCTGGTTGCACACCAGCCGGGACTGGGACGCCACCCTGGCGTCGGTCGGGGTCGGTGCGATTGCCCTCGATCTCGCCGGCTTCGGAGGCGCCACGCCCGAGCCGGCGGCGGCCATGGGTTCGGCGGGTTACGCCGCCGCGGTGGCCGGCGTGCTCGATGAACTGACGCCGCCGGTCGTCGTCATCGGCCACTCCTTCGGTGGGCGTGTCGCGCTCCACCTCGCCGCCACCCACCCGGAGCGGATCGCCGCGCTGGTGCTCACGGGGGTGCCGAAGCTGGTCCGCCCGCCGGGTCCGGCGACCAAGGCACCACTCGGCTTCCGGGTGGCCAAGGCGCTCCACCGGCGCGGGCTGATGAGCGACGAGAAGATGGAGCAGCGCCGGCGGGCATCTGGGTCGGCCGATTACCGAAACGCCCCGTCGGTGATCATGCGCAACGTGCTCGTTGCCGTGACCAACGAGTCGTACGAGGAGCAGCTGCGGGCCGTCCGTTGCCCGGTCGAACTCGTTTGGGGCGAGCTCGATACGGCCGCACCCCTTTCCATGGCGAAGCAGGCCGCCGAGGTGCTGAGCGCCTCGACGGAGGTCACCTTGACGTCGCTCTCTGGCGTCGACCACTTCACGCCGACAGCGGCGCCCGAGGCCTTGGCCGCCGCCATCGGCCGGCACCTGTGATGACGGTTCTGGCCCTTGCGGCGTGCGTCGTCGCCATGGCATTGGCGGGGCTGCGGTGGCTACGGGTGGCCCAGCGGGAGCACTATCTCGCGGGCTCGTGTACTCGCTTCGCCCGACGCTGGTGGTTCGGTCTCGGGTTCAACTCCCTCCTCGCCGTTGGCGCTCTCGTCAACGTGCTCCTGAGCGCCATCTCGCCGTTCTTCGCCTTTCTCGTGGCCATTCCCGTCGCGGTGGGACCCTTCGGCCTGAAGCTCAAGGGCACGGCCCCCGGCCCGGTCGCCTTCACCCGACGGCTTCGCACGCTGGCCGCCGTGTGGGCGGCGATCAGCCTGGCCCTCGTCGCCGTCGGGGCCCTCCTGAAGTTCCCGGTGTTTCTGGCGGCGTGCGCCACCGCCGGCGTACCGGTACTGGTCGACCTGGCCCTGAAGATCACGAAGCCGATCGAGGCCCGCAAAGCCCAGAGCTACGTCGACGACGCGACGAAGAAGCTGCGAGCGATCGCGCCGACCGTCGTCGCCATCACCGGCAGCTACGGAAAGACGAGCACCAAGGGCTACGTGGCCCACCTGGTCTCGGCCAGCCGCAACGTGCTTCCGACCCCGGCCAGCTTCAACAACTCGGCCGGGCTGGCTCGCGCCATCAACGAGAACCTGGTCTCGGGCACCGAGGTGTTCGTGGCCGAGATGGGCACCTACGGCCCGGGCGAGATCGCCGAGCTCTGCGGCTGGGTGCGTCCGAGCATTGCTGCGATCACCGCCATCGGTCCGGTGCACCTCGAGCGGATGAAGGACGAGGCCACCATCACGCGGGCGAAGGCCGAGATCTTCACGACGGCCGAGACGTGCGTTCTCAACGTCGACAGTCCGCACTTGGCCGAGCTCGTTGCCGAGCTGGTGGCGGCCGGGAAGAAGGTCGTACGGGTGGCCGCCTTCGACGAGACGGCCGACATCGTCGTCGCGGAGGTGGGGGACGAACGGGTCGTGCGCCTCGGGGGAGTGGAGCTCGTGCGGCTGGCGTCATCCGATGCGGCGCCGACCAATGTCGCCGTCGCCATCGCGTTGGCACGCGAGGTCGGCGTACCCGACGAGGTGATCGCCCGACGCCTGGGCGACCTACCGACGGCGACCAACCGCCGGACGATCACGACCGGCTCGACCGGGGCGACGTTCGTCGACGACACCTACAACTCCAACCCCGCTGGGGCGGCGGCCGCCCTCGTCACGTTGCAACACCAGGCGTCGGCCACCAACGCCAGTCGCGTCGCGCTGGTCACGCCCGGCATGGTCGAGCTCGGCGACCGGCAGTTCGAGGAGAACCGGGCCTTCGCCGCCACCGCCTCCGAAGTGTGCACCGACATCGTGATCATCGGGGCCACGAATCGAAGGGCACTCGTCGCCGGCGCCCACGAAGGCCGGGCCCGGGTCGTGCTCGTCGATGATCGGGCTGGCGCCACCGCGTGGGTGAAGGAGAATGTCGCCGAGGGCGACGTCGTGCTGTTCGAGAACGACCTCCCCGACCACTTCCCCTGATCGAAGGAGCCTCCTTGCCCCGTCCTGCCGTCCTCTTCGGCGGTCCTTCGCCCGAGCACGACATCAGCATCATCCTCGGCTTGTTGGCCACACGATCGTTGGCCGAGGCCAGCATCGAGGTCGAGTCCATCTATTGGACGAAGGCGGCCGACTTCGTGGGTGTCGACCCGGGTCTCGAGGCCGGCGACTTCCTCGAGGGGGTACCGCGCGGGGCTCGACCCCTCCGCCTCGGCTCCGGCGGGTTCGAGGGTGACAGCGGTGGAGGCTTCGGGCGCAAAAAAGCGGCTGCACTCGACATCAGCGCTGTCTTGAATTGCTGTCACGGAGGACCGGGCGAGGACGGCACGCTGCAGGGCGCCCTCGACCTGGCCGGCATCCGCTACACCGGTCCCACGGTGGCCGGCGCGGCCCTCGGGATGGACAAGCTGGCGTTTGCGGCGACGTGCGTCGCCGCCGGTCTCCCGCACCTTCCGGTGCACGCCCTGGATGCGACCGATCCCGGCGACACCCCGTTCGACGGTCCCTTCATCGTCAAGCCACGCTTCGGTGGGTCGTCCATCGGCATCGAAGTTTTGGAAGATTGGGCGTCGGTGACGGCCTTCGTCCGGTCGCCGCAGCCCCACTTGCGCAGCGGCGCGGTGGTCGAGCCGTATCGGGCCGAGAGCTTCGACCTGAACATCGCCGTACGGACTCATCCCGAGGTGCAGGTGTCGGCCATCGAGAAGCCGTTGCGGACGACGGCGGGCGCCTCGATCCTCGACTACCGCGACAAGTACCTCGGCGGCGAGGGCATGGTGAGCGCACCGAAGGAGTTGCCGGCGCAGATCTCCGCCGCATGGGAGGACGAGATCCGCTCCATGGCGCGTCGTCTGGTTCCGGTGGCTGCGGTCCGTGGTCTGGCTCGCATCGATTTTCTCGCTGACGGCGATCAGCTCTACGTCAACGAGATCAACACCATCCCCGGATCGCTGGCCAAGCACCTCTGGATCGACCCACCCATCCCGACGGCGACCCTGCTGCGTGACCTGCTGGCCGAGGCGACGTCGGGGGCGGGGCGTCCGTACTCGACGCAGGGCGCCGACGGTTCGGCGCTGCGCTCGGCTGGCTCGATCAGCGGCAAGCTCGGGTAGGCGAGTCGTGGTCGCAGTCGAGGCGGAGCGCTTCGCCGAGCTCGTAGCCGATGCCCTGGACGGGATCCCCGAGGAGCTCGGCCGGTTGATGGACAACGTCAACGTATTCGTCGACGACCACAGCCCGCCGGGCCGGCTCTTCGGTTTGTACGAGGGGATCCCGCTCACGAGGCGCGAGGCCTATGGCGGACTCGTCATGCCGGACAAGATCACCATCTACCGCCAGACGATCTGCGCGGCGTGTCGCACGGAGACCGATGTCGTGGAGCAGGTGCAGGTCACGGTCGTGCACGAAGTGGCACACCACTTCGGCATCGATGACGCCCGCCTCACCGAGCTCGGCTGGGGATGACGCTCTGGCCGATCGAGATCGACGCCGGCGGGGGCGTCGTGCTCCGCGCCGCCGATCCCATCGATGCCGAAGCGATCACCGACGCCGTGCACGAGTCGCTCGCCGAGCTTCGGCCATGGATGCCTTGGGCCACCGACCCCGTCTCGATCGATCAACAGGCGGTGCGGCTGGCCGTGCAAGCCGAGGCCATGGCGATCGGCGGTGATGCTGGCTACACCGTCGTGGCCGATGGCGAGACGGCGGGCTACCTCGGCGTGCACGACCGGCTTGGCGACCCCACGGCTCGCGAGCTCGGCTATTGGCTCCGCACGTCGGCCGCCGGCCGGGGCACGATGACGGGCGCCGTTCGTGCGATGGTGGGGGTGCTCGCCGAACGCGGCTTCACCCGCGCCGAGATCCACTGCCACGAGGACAACCTCAGGAGCGCCGCCGTCGCCGTCCGTTGTGGCTTCGCCCACACGACCACGGCCGACGCCTCGATGACCTGGGTCCGCCACCTCCGTCCCCCGCCCTGAACCGCCGCGTTGGTGTTGCCCCTACGGTCGCCGCAAGGGCAACGACAACGGGATTTCACCGCCGTAGGGGCAACGACAACGCGCGTGGGTAGCGTCCGGGCCGTGCCGACGCTCGCGCTGTCCGCCATCGGTACGGACCGGCCAGGGATCGTGGCGGCGGTGACCGGTGCGCTGGTCGACTCCGGCTGCAACCTGGAGGACACGTCGATGTCGATCCTGCGGGGTCAGTTCGCGATGGTGCTGATCATCGCCGCCCCGGAAGGCCTCGACGCCGCCGCGCTCGAGGAGGTCCTGACGAACGGATCTGGCACCGAAGATCTCGTCGTGGCCGTGCGCGCCGTCCACGAATCCGCCGGGAGCGACGGGGACGAAGGGGAGCGGTGGACGGTCGTCGTCTATGGCGCCGACCATCCCGGCATCGTCCATGGCATCACCTCGGTGCTGGACGGGCTGGGGGTCAACGTCGTCGACCTGACCACCCGGGTCACCGGCGCCGAGCACCCGATCTACGCCATGGTGATGGAAGTGGCGCTCCCGGCGGGGCTCACGGGCGCGACCCTCGACGAGCGACTCACGTCGGCGGCGGCGATCCTCGGCGTCGACTGCACCGTGCACCCGTCAGAGGCGGACATCCTCTAGGTGGCGGTGCGGCCGGTGTTGCAGCTGCCGGCGCCGATCCTCAAGGTTCGGGCGGCGGAGGTGCTCGACGTCGCCGCGGCCGAGGCCCAAGCGCTGGCCGTCGACCTGGTCGACACCATGCGGGCCTCGCCGGCGTGCGTCGGTCTGGCGGCCAACCAGATCGGATCATCGGTCCGGGCGTTTGTGGTGGACGTCACCGGTCACCGCAAGGCTCGCTCGTGTGGTGGTGAGATCGTGCTGTTCGACCCTGTGCTCCTCGTCACCGAGGATCCGGCTCCTTCCCGAGAGGGGTGCATGAGCGTGCCCGACCTGACCGGCGACGTGCTGCGGGCTACCCGGGTCGTCGTCCGGGGCCTGACGCCAGCGGGGGAGGAACGGGTGGTGGAGGCCGACGCGTTCGAGGCCCGTGCCCTGCTGCACGAGCTCGACCACCTCGACGGTTACGTGTTCCTCGATCGGGTGGCCTCGCCGTCGTCGGTGTTCCGCCGTCGGGTGTACCGCGGCTCGTAGGGTGGGGGCGTGTCGTTCCCTCCGAAGTTGCTGAACGAAAGCGAAGAGGTCGTCCTCGATCTCAACCCGCACTGGTGGTTCTTCGCCGGACCGCTCGCCGCCCTCGTGCTCTCCGTGGCCGTCACGGTCGCCGTCTCCGTGTTCGACCTGCCCGACTGGCTCTTTCTCGCACTTTTGGGCCTCACGGCACTGAATGCGCTGTGGCTCCTGGTGCGGCTGGCCAAGTGGGCGACCACGAACTTCGTGGTGACGACGGACCGACTGATCTACCGCTCCGGCGTACTGGCCAAGAAGGGCCTGGAAATCCCTCTCGAGCGGGTGAACAACATCCACTTCAGCCAGGGGATCTTCGAGCGGATGCTTCGGAGCGGCGACCTGTTGATCGAGTCCGGTGGTGAGCGCGGCCAGCAGGCCTTCAGCAACATCCGCCGGCCGGCGATGGTGCAGAACGAGATCTACCGCCAGATCGAAGCGGCCCAGGCTCGCGACGCCGATCGCATGGCCGGCCGCCGCGAGCTGTCGATCCCCGAGCAGATCGACAAGCTCGACGAGCTCCGTTCGCGCGGTGTGCTGTCGCAGGCCGAGTTCGACGCGAAGAAGGCCCAACTGCTCGACCGCATGTGACCGGCCCGGCCCGAGGCAAGAACGGCCCGCGCGTCGTCAGCCTCCTGCCCTCGGTCACCGAGACGCTGCACGCCTGGGGTCTCGATCCGATCGCTTGCACCCGTTTCTGTGAACGGCCCGACCTGCCGCACGTCGGCGGCACCAAGGATCCGGACGTCCCCGCCATCGTCGCCCTACGACCCGACCTCGTGGTGGTCGACGAGGAGGAGAACCGTCGCGAGGACGCCGAGGCGCTGCAGGCCGCGGGCCTCGAACTGCTGGTCACCACCGTCCGCTCGGTGGCCGATGTGGCGCCGACGCTTGCGCGCTTGGCCGCCGCGCTCGGCGCTCCCTACCCGGGCGGTCATGTCGCCGGCGGACCTCCGCTGCCGGCGGTCCGCGCCTTCGTGCCGATCTGGCGGCGACCCTGGATGACGATCAACGGGGACACGTACGGGTCGTCGTTGCTGGCGGCGGCTGGTATCGGCAACGTCTTTGGGTCGGAGGCCGATCGGTACCCGACCTTGGACGACCTCGAGGCGGCGGCTCGTCGCGCTCCCGATCGAGTGGTGGCCCCATCGGAGCCCTTCCCTTTCACCGAGCGGCACCGGACCGAGCTCGAGACCGTCGCCCCGACCACCTTCGTCGACGGCCAGGACCTCTTCTGGTGGGGCGTCCGCACGCCGGCCGCCATCGAGCGCCTCACCTCGGTCTTGCGAATCTGATCAGGCCTGCAGCGCATGGCGCAGCGGTTTCTCCACGGGGCTCGTCGAGATCAGGTCATTCGGACCTCGTCGCCCAGGTTGACGACACCCGCCACGGTGACGTCGGCGTAGACACCGACGCACGGGTAGGCGACCCCGGTGCCGAAGCAGTCGATCGAGTTCTGCTCGGTGATGGCCCGGAGCACGCCCAGATCGGCCGGAAGCTCGCCCTGCGCGAGGGTCGTCATCACGCAGCGGGGGACCGTGAACGACACCTGCAAGGTGGCGGTGCCGATCTCCAGCGTCTGGCCCTGCCAGCCCGTTTCGACGAAGCCCTCATCGTCGGTCTCGATGACGAAATTGGGCCGGAACCGGTACGCGTCGAACCGGCTTTCGGGTGCCAGCTCCCGGAGGCGACGGGTCGTGCCGGTCGTCACCAGATGCACCGCGCCAAAGTTGAAGAAGTTCCCATTCGGCCCCATGAAGTTCCCGGCATCGATCAGGTCGGTGTCGTCGCCCTCGTTCCGCGACGCCACGCCGAAGTACGGCGCGGCGTCGTCCTTCAGATCGCGCACCCACGATTCGTCGAACGTCGCATCGGCGGCCGGCGACGACGAGACCGACACGGACCGACCGAGGAAGGCGGACAACCGAGCCGGCAGGGCGGCGTCGTCGATGGGGAGAGTCTCGCCGTCAGGGAACACGACCCGAACCCCGTCGTTCCCGGTCATCGCCGCCAGCTCGAAGATGCGTAGCCAGCGTTTCGGACGCTTCACGCTGACGACCTTGCCGGTCTCGTCGTCGATCAACGCGAACGCGCGGTCTCCCGTGGCGCCCCCGGCAACGACGTCGATGGCGTCGAGGGTTTCCCCGAGCATCGACTTCACCGGAAACCGCCAGATCTGAGATACAACGCCGAGAGAAGCCATGTCAGTCCTCCAGGATGTGCACCGAGGCGCCGGCCGAGGGCGACACGGTCCACCAGTCGGCGGGAAGGTCGAGCGAGGCGGACGTGCCGGCGCGGGCGAGTACGACCACGCACCCACCGAAGCCGGCGCCGGTGAGCCGGGCGCCGAGCACGCCGGGCCGGTCGACGAGGTCGTCGACGAGATCATCGAGCACCCGGGTCGAGACCTCGAAGTCATCGCGCAGACTGTCATGGCTCGCCACCATCAGCCGGCCGGCGGCGTCGAGGTCGCCCGACCGCAAGGCGTTCGCGAAGTCGATGACCCGAGTGTTCTCGGTGACGACGTGTCGGGCCCGCCGGCGGAGGTCGTCGGTTGCGATCTCTTCGACCTCGGCGACCGTCGCATTCCGCAACGGACCGATCAATGTCTCGGCCTCTTCGCACTGGGCTCGTCGCACGCCGTAGAAGCTGGTGGTCAGCTGACGCCGAGTGCCCGAGTCGACGACGAGCACCTCGACCTCCGGGGGCACCGGCACCGGCGTCACGTCCAAGGATCGGCAATCGATCAACAACGCAGAACCGGCGACGCCGGCGGCCGATGCCAACTGATCCATGATCCCGCAAGGTACGCCCGATGCCACCTGTTCGGCCCGCTGACACAGCAGTGCAAGCTCGAGCGGCGCGCCTTGGAAGCCGAGGGCGAGGGCTATGGCGACCTCGAGTGCTGCGCTCGAGGAAAGTCCGGCCCCGATCGGGATGTCGGAGCGGACGAAGCCGATGCCACCGACCTCGGGCTGCAGCACGTGGACGACGCCGGCCACGTAGCGGGCCCAGGTCGGGAGGGTTTGGGCCGGATCTCGAGGATCGTCGAAGTGGACGAAGGCCGGTTCGGCCTCGTCGGCCGAGACCAGCTCCACCCACGGCAACTTACGATCGAGCTCGACCTCGGTGTACCGGTCGATGGCCATGGGCAGCACGAGGCCCCCGGTGTAGTCGGTGTGGTCGCCGATGAGGTTGACTCGCCCCGGGGCACGAGCGAGGACCTTCACCGTCGCAGCTCCTCGGCCGCGTCCTCGGGAACGACGGGGTTGAAGAAGACGCCGCTCCCGAGCTCACCGGCCGCGACGAATCGGGGCGTGCCCTTCGACCGCCACAGCGGGGCGATGTGCACGTGCAGGTGGGCTGTGGGCCACTCGGCCCCGTCGGTCGGGCGCTGGTGGACCCAGAGCATGTAGGGCATCGGCTGGTCGAAGAGTCGGTCGAGGCGCTCGAGGGCGTCGACGAGGACCGTGGCCAGACCGCTCCGCGTGTCGCTCGTCGACGACGGCAGATCGCCCACGTGGTCGACGGGGCGGAGCAAGAGTTCGTAGGGCCAGGACGCGGCCACGGGTACCTCGACGATCCACCCGCCATCGCAAGTCACGAGCCGATCGCCCGGATCGTCCAACCCGCACAATACGCAGTGGGGTGCGTGGAGCTCGATGCGGGCCGCCGTCGGGACCTCATCGAACGCGTAAATCTGCCCATGAGGATGGGCGATCGTCGCTCCCACTTCTGGGCCGCGGTTCTCGAAGGCAAGCACGTAGGCGACGTCGGCGCGAGCTCCGAGGGCGGCGGCCCAGAAGTGGGAGCGACGATCGCCCATCCTCATGGGCAGATCTACGCCTTCGATGAG
>JBKJKM010000070.1:0-21192 GCA_046597375.1 Acidimicrobiales bacterium
GATGGAGAACAACGTGCTGGCCGAGAAGGCCGGCACGGTCACCGAGGTCAAGGTGTCGGTCGGTCAGGCCGTCGGCGCCGGCGACACCGTCGCCACCATCGACTGAGCGCAGGCTGGCATCACCTAGGTCTCGCTCTGCGGCGCCGCCCTCCGGGCCGAGGCCGTTCCGTCGGAAGACAATGCAGGGCCGCTCGACTGGCGGCTGCTCGCTGGCGCTCCCGACGCCGCCCTGCGTTCACCCGAGGGCGCCGGGATTAGCGTCGTCCCTATGCCGTCCACGGATGCCAAGGCCGTTGCCCAGGAACTCGTCGATGCGCAAGGCGACTTCCTCGTCGCGTTGAGCCACCGGATCCATGCCAACCCCGAGATCCGGTGGGAAGAGGAGCGCAGTTCGGCGTGGTGCGCGCAACCCCTGTCCGAGGCGGGCTTCACCGTCGAGACCGGCGTGGCCGACCTGCCCACCGCCTTCGTGGCCACCGCCGGCACCGGGCCGCTGGTGATCAGCATCTGCGCGGAGTACGACGCCCTCCCCGGCATCGGCCACGCCTGTGGGCACAACGTGATCGCGGCGTCGGCCGTCGGCGCCGCCCTGGCCTTGGCGCCCCTCGCCGACGACCTGGGCATCACCATCAAGGTCATGGGCACGCCGGCCGAGGAGGGCGGTGGCGGAAAGATCCTCATGCTCGAACGCGGCGTCTTCGACGGCGTGCACGCGGCGATGATGGTGCACCCCTCGCCGACGGAGATGGATCACATGCCGTGTCTCGCGGTGGCCCACGTCGACGTGCACTACACCGGCAAGGAGGCCCACGCCTCGGCCTTCCCCGAGCTCGGCATCAATGCGGCCGACGCCCTCACCATCGCTCAAACCGCCATTGGCCTGCTTCGTCAGCACATCCCCCGCGAGGCCCGCATCCACGGCATCGTGACCAACGGCGGTGATGCGCCCAACATCGTCCCGGCCCATACGACCGGGAAGTGGTACATCCGGGAGCGCACGCTCGACCTGTTGGCCGAGTTGCAGCCGAAGGTCGAGCGCTGCTTCGAGGCGGGCGCGCTGGCCACCGGGTGCGACTACCGAATCGAGGCGCAGAGCCCGCACTACTCAGAGATGCGCGACGACGTCGACCTCCGCAACCTCTACCGCGCCAATGCCGAGGGACTCGGCCGGCGCTTCCCCGACCTCGGTGGGTTCCTCGACAGCATGTCGGGCTCGACCGACATGGCCAACATCTCGCTCGCCATTCCCACCATCCACCCCATGCTCGGGTTGGACTGCTTCCCGGTGTCGAACCACCAGCCCGACTTCGCCGCCTTCTGCGCCACGCCCACCGCCGACAAGGCCATGCGCGACGGCGCCATCGCCATGGCGTGGACGACCATCGACGCGGCGACGAACGATGGCGTGCGCTCTCGCCTGCTCGCTACGGGCGCCTAGCCCGAACAGCGGCCAGACGCAGTGTCGGCGTAGTCGAAGCCCGGCACGGGCCGGAACGTCGATGTCCACCCCGACGGTGACAGCAGGAGTTCGACGACCCCGAACCCCCTCGCCTGCGACGCCACCGTTCCCTCCTCGCGCCCGAACACCGGGTACAGGCTGCGGCCCCCCGTGCCTGCGACCAGCTGGACGATGCCGTCGCGGGGCGCGAACCGTTCGTAGTGGTGGTCGTGCCCCGACAGGACGAGGTCGGCCCCGTGCGATGCCAACAGCTGCCAGAGCGGCTGCATCGTGGCGCTGCTCCGATGGAGTCCCGAGCTCCAACGCGGGTGGTGCCAGGCGGCGAGGAGGCAATCGGACGGGGTCGCCGCGAGGTCGGCTCGGAGCCACTCGTGCTGGCGTGATCCGGTTTCACACCCGCCGACGGCGCCGCACACCGAGTTGAGGACGATGACGTGCCAGGCGCCGGCATCGAAGCTGTACCAGCCGTCGGGCCCGTGGGCGACGTCGCCGAAGTACCCGAAGTACCCGGCCGCCCGGCCCCCGGTGTACTCGTGGTTGCCGGGCACGGGCCGGGTGACGGTCTTGAGGCGACCCCAGTTCGTGTCGTACCCGGCGACATAGTCGGGCCCCTTGCCCAACTCGTACTGCAGATCGCCGAGCGGGAGGACGACGTCGGGTCGAAGCGATTCGGCCAGCGCCGCCGTCGCCTCCATCTGGCACTCGCCGGCCGTCGGAGCCCGCCCGGGTAAACAAGCGATGTCGCCGGCGGCGACGACCCGCACGCCATCGGTCTCGGCCAGCGACGTCGTCGTCGCAGTCGTCGCCGTCGTCGTCGTGGTCGTCCCCGACTCGGCCGACGTGGTGGCCGCCGGCGACCTCCTTGGCGCACCGTCGCCACCTCCCGTACAGGCGGCCATCAGCGCGACGACGGCGAGTGTGAGGGCGGACCCTCCCGGCTTTCGGGCGCCGGCGTGCGTCATGGCGACCACGTGTGACCGAGAGCGAATCGGCCCGGCAACTCAGTCGGCGGCGTCGGCCAGGGCCTCGGCCAGCGCCGGGTGCACCAGCAACGACTCGGAGATGTCGCCGACCTTGAGGTTGGCCGTCACGGCCAAGGCCAGCACCGAGATGAGCTCGGCGGCGTTGCGGCCGACGATCGATCCGCCCAGCACGACACCCGTCGCCGGATCGGAGAGGATCTTGACGAACCCACGGGTATCGCCCTCGATGTGGGCCTTGGCCGACGATGCAAGGGGCACCTTGGTGACCCGGATCTTGCGGCCGATCGCAAACGCTTCGGCCTCCGCGAGCCCGACGTCGGCGATCTCCGGTTCGGTGAAGATGGCCGATGCCGCCTTGTCATAGTCGAGGTGGCGATGCGAGCGGGTGTGCAAACCCATGACGTGTTCGGCCACTTTGCGGCCCTGGATCGAGGCCACCGACGACAGCGGCAGCTTTCCTGACAGGTCGCCGGCGGCGTAGACGTGGGCCACGTTGGACTGGCAGTGCTGGTTGATCGGGACATACCCGTTGTCGGTCACCACGCCAGCGGTATCGAGGCCGAGCGATTCGGAGTTGGGGACGGCCCCGATGGCCAACAGGGCGTGGGAGCCCCGCGCCATGCGGCCGTCGTCACAGCGGACGACGACCTCGGATTCGCCCTCGCGCTCGATGGCGATCGCCCGCGCACCCTTGAAGAGCTTCACGCCACGGGCAATGAAGTCCTCCTCGAGCACTGCGGCGACCTCGGCATCGCGCCCTGGCAGCACCTGTTGGCGAGACACGATCAACGTGACGGCACAGCCGAAGCTCGAGAACATGTGGACGAACTCGACGCCGGTGACGCCCGACCCCACCACAACGAGGTGCGACGGCAGTTCGGCCGGGGGGTAGGCATCGCGTGTCAGAAGGATCCGTTCTCCGTCGGGCGTGCACCACTCCGGCACGCGGGGGCGTGAGCCGGTACAGACGAGGATGGCGTCGGCTTCGAGCATGTGAACTCCGCCGCCGTCGTCCGTGGCCTCGACGGTGTGAGGACCGACCAGGCGGCCCGTGCCTCGGATGATGCGCACGCCCTGGCTGTCGAGAAGGGTGCAGACCGAGGTGTTGAGCCGGTCCTCGATGCTCTGGATGCGCAACTTCAGCGCCTCGAAGTCGAGGGTCGCCTCGAGCTTGGCCAGTCCCATCACCGACGCCCGCCGAGCTTCGGCCATCGCCCCGCCCGTGGCGATCATCGCCTTGGACGGGATGCAGTCCCACAGATGGGCGGCCCCACCGACAATGTCTCGCTCGACGAGCGTCACCTCGGCTCCGAGTCGGGCGGCGTGGGTGGCGGCCGTGTGGCCGGCCGGGCCACCGCCGACGATGACGAGGTGGACGGCCACGGACGCCGACGTTACTCAACGTCTACCGAGCCTTGACAGGACCACCTCCTTTCTGTCTACATCGCTGGACATGAGCCTCGATGACGTGGTCCTCGCCGATGTCGAGTCGACACGCCTGATCCTCGAAGGGCTGGAGGATCGGGCCTACGAAGCGAGAGCGGCGTACCACCAGGCCATCCGTCGGTTGCACGCCCGCGGTGGATCGATGCGCGAGATCGCCACCGCCCTCGGTATGAGCCACCAGCGGGTGCACCAGATCATCGGCACCGACGGCATCGTCGAGGTCGAAGCCTCCGCCGTCACCGAGGTCTCCTTGCTGCCGGCGCGCGCCGCCACGGCGGCCGGCATGGCCGTCACGGCGGCCGAGGACACCTGCTCGTTCTGCGGTGCACCCCGCCGCGAGCTCGACAAGTTGCTGGCGGGCCCAGGACCCGTCTTCATCTGCGGCGCATGTGTCGCCCAGGCGAACCTCGCCGTCCAACAGCGCTCGGCCAAGGGGATGCGAACCATCAGCGTCGACGAAGACGCCACCTGCACGTTCTGCGGAAACCCTTCGGCGATGGGCGGCACGATGGCCGAGGGTCTCGACGGTTCGTCCCGCATCTGCGCCAAGTGCACCGAGACGTGCCGGCGACTCGTGAGCAACGACGAGCCCGGCCGACCGATGACCCGGCGCAACAGCCGGATCCGCTGCTCGTTCTGCAACATCAGCCAAGCCGACACGAAGAAGCTGGTAGCGGGTCCCGGGGTGTACATCTGCGAGAGCTGCGTGGCCGCTGCTCGGGCGGTCGTTACCTCCGGGGCACCGGCGAAGGGACCTCGTCAGGTCGTGTTGCGTCCTTCGACGGATGAGGAGCACCCATGCACGTTCTGCGACGCCGCTGGACGACCGGCGAGGTCGATGGTCAAGGGCGGCCGGGGTCGCATCTGCGGCACGTGCCTCGCCCTGTGCGAGTCCGTCATCACCGAAGGAGTGGAGCACGCACCGCCACGGCCACGAGGGTGACGTCGTCCTGGAAGCGCTCGGCCGAGAATGCGTCGAGGGCGCGCCGGCAACCCTCCACCACCTCACTGGGTGAACGGCCTCGCAGTCTCGTCACCACCTCGAGCAAGCGGGCCGAACCGAACTCCTCACCGGTGTCCGAACGGGCTTCGATCAACCCGTCGGTGTAGGCAACGAGCACGGTGTCACCGCTCAGGTCGGTGGTCCGCGTCTCCCACCCGGCGCGGAGGGGACCCAGAAGCGGACCGGTTGGGAGGAGCGACACGATGGAGTCGAGTCCGGCCAAAAACACCACAGGGTGGCCGGCGTTGGCGTACTGCATGCGGCCGTGGTCGGCGTCGATGACGGCGAGGAAGATCGTGGCGAAGCGTTCCCCCGTGTCGCCCAGCCGGTCGGCCACCCAGGCCAGGGCGGCGCCGGGTTGGGGGAAGATGGCGACGGCCGAGACCAACAGGTCCTTCAGCCGCAGCGCAAAGAGTCCGGCGTCGGCGCCGTGGCCGGAGATGTCGACCATCACGAGCCCGATGCGGCCGTCGTCGAGGGTCCACACGTCGAACCAGTCGCCGGCTAGTACGCCCTCAGCCGGGAGGAAGAGCGACCCGAGGGCGACGCCCGCCGGTGCCGTGATCCCCGGCAACAGGACATCGCGCAGGCCGACCACCAGCGGCGCCTGTTGCGCCAGAGCCTCGTTGGCGCGCCGCATCTCCTCGAGTTCGGCGACGATCCGCAAGCGCATCGCTTCGACGTCACCTGCGAGCTCGACCACCTCCCTCGGTCCTGTTGCGCTGACGTTGTCGCCGAGGTTGCCGGTGGCCACCTGGCGAACTGCGGCCGAGAGCCGCTCTACCGGGACGATGACCCACCGGTTGAGGGCGGCGAGGACGGCAACGACAATGAGAAGGGCCGTAAGCCCGGCGCCGAAGAGCAGTCGGAGAAGCCGTTGCTCGCTGGTGGCCAGCGCGACTTCCGACGCTTCCAGGCGGCCGTCGACGTGCACTTCCAGATCCATCCGGACCGCCTGGAACGCCTCGAAGCGCGGACGGCTCACGATGGCGATGGTTGCGGCCGCCTCGCCCACCTCGCCCCGGCGTACGGCGGCGACGGCGGGCTCGGCCGCCTCGGTGACCCATCGGACGTGGGCGACTTCTGCGCGGGCGAGCAGTTGCAGCCCGTCGGCATCTCCGGCGAGCAGCCGTTCGAGCGCGATCACGCTGGCGCGGGCGGAGACGGAACCGCGCTCGAAGGGGGCCAGAAACGATTCGTCCGACGTGATGACGAACCCCCGCTCGCCCCGCTGCTGCTCGCGTACGGCGACGTCGTAGTCGGCAACCAGCTGGCTGGCTGGCAGCAGGATCTTGCGTTGCTCGTCGACGACATTGCGGACGTCGAGCACGATCGTGGCCGAGAACCCGAGCAGCCCGGCGACGACCAGGAACGCAACGGCGGCGATGGCGAGCACGCGCCGCTGCAGCGACGCCGGCGCGCCGCTCCGCCTTTCCTTCTCGCTCATCCCCGCCATTCTCGCGGGTGGACCGACGACTTCCGTTCAGTTGGGCTGGTAGACCCCGAACTCATTGCGAAGGACGTCGCTCACCTCGCCCAGCGTCGCCATGGCACGAAGCGCGTCCTTCATCGGGTAGAGGAGGTTGTCCGTGCCCTTGGCCGCCACCGCCAGCTCGGCCAGCGCGGCGTCCACGGCCGCCTGGTCACGGTCGGCCCGCACTGACTTGGTGCGCTCGGCTTGGCGGCGTTGCGACTCGGGGTCGATGGGGAACACGTCGGTGGTTTCGGACGCATCGTCCTTGTAGGCGTTGACGCCGACGACGACCTTGTCGCCCCGATCGACGGCGCGCGTGAAGTCGTAAGCCGCCTGGGTGATCTCGTCCTGCATGAACCCGGCTTCGATGGCGGCGACCGCGCCACCCATGGCGTCGATCTTCTCGAGGTACTGCCACGCCGCCTTCTCGATCTCGTCGGTGAGCGACTCGACGAAGTACGAGCCGGCCAACGGGTCGACGGTCTCGGTGACGCCGGATTCGCTGGCGATCACCTGCTGGGTGCGCAAGGCGAGCTTGGCGGCCTTCGGCGTCGGGAGACCGAGGGCCTCGTCGAACCCATTCGTGTGCAATGACTGGGTGCCGCCGAGCACGGCGGCAAGGGCCTGCAGGGTGACTCGCATCAAGTTGTTCTCCGGCTGCTGGGCGGTCAGCGTCGAACCACCCGTCTGCGTATGGAAGCGGAGGAGCTTCGACTTCTCCGACTTCGCGGCGAACCGGTCCGTCATGATGCGGGCCCACATGCGGCGGCTGGCCCGGAACTTCGCCACCTCCTCGAAAAAGTTGTTGTGGGCGTTTCAGAAGAATCTGAGTCGGGGCGCGAACTCGTCGACGTCGAGACCGGCCTCGATGGCGGCGGCCACGTAGGCGATGCCGTTGGCCAGGGTGAAGGCGATCTCCTGCACGGCCGTGCTACCGGCCTCGCGGATGTGGTAGCCGGAGATCGAGATGGTGTTCCACTGCGGCAGGTGTTCCTGGCAGTAGCCGAAGATGTCGGTGATGATCCGCATCGAAGGCCGCGGGGGGTAGATGTAGGTGCCGCGTGCCACGTACTCCTTGAGGATGTCGTTCTGGATCGTCCCGGTCAGCTTGGCGGCATCGACGCCATTCTCCTCGGCGACCAGTTGGTAGAGGAGGAGGAGGATCGACGACGTGGCGTTGATCGTCATCGACGTCGAGATCGTGTCGAGGGGCAGGCCAGCCAGCAGTAGCCGCATGTCGGCGAGGCTGTCGATGGCCACACCGACCTTGCCGATCTCGCCCTCGGCGCGCGGGTGGTCGGAGTCGTAGCCCATCTGGGTGGGCAGGTCGAAGGCGCAACTCAGTCCGGTCGAGCCGGACGCAAGCAGCATCTTCCAGCGATCGTTGGTCGCCTCCGCCGTACCGAAACCCGAGTACTGCCGCATCGTCCAGGGCCGACCCCGGTACATGTTCGGGTAGACGCCGCGTGTGTAGGGGAACTTGCCAGGCTCGCCGAGCTGTTGCGCCGGATCCCAGCCATCGAGGTCGCCCGGTCGGTACGCCGGCTTGATCTCGATCCCTGAGTCGGTGGTCCTGCGGTCCCCGTCAGCTGACGCCATGACGCAGAGCGTACCGGGGGGCCCGAACGTCAGCCTTCGACGGCGAAGGTCCCGGCAAAGGCGGTGACCGTGGCTCCGTCGACGTAGGCAATCACGAACAGGTGGGTCCGCGATCGCAGCTCGCCGGGAGGATCAAAGGTCGCTCGAACACCGCTTCGACCCGATGACTTGCGGCCCGTCACCACGGTTGCCGGCTCGTCGTCGAGCGAGAAGTGGAAGGTGCCAGCGCCGGGGGCGCTGGCGGCGAGGACGGCATCGGCGGCCAGCCCATTGAAGCCCTGCTCAGCCGCCGGCGTCGGCGACTCGATCTCGAGCCGCCCGCCGACCTCGGGGTCGAAGGCCCACGGCTCGACCGCCCAGCTCCCATCGGCCCGGCGCACCGCCGGGATGGCGTCGGTCCGGAACCCGTCCTCTCCCTCACCCGTCCAGGTGCCTGACACCACCACGATGACGATCTCCTCGCCGTCGGCGGTGTTGAGATCGACCTCGGTCGTCGATCGGTCGGGCGATTCGGCCCACCCTCCGAAGCCCTCGCCGGCCTCGTAGAGGAAGCCTTCGAGGTTTGCACCCAACGCATCGACGTAAGCCACCGAGCGCGGCCCGGTGAGCGCCGCCGCCGCCTTCAAGTCACCGGCGCCGACGGCATCCAGCCACTCGAGCACCGCCGCGTCGGCCGTGGCCGAGATGGGCGGTGGCGGAGCGCTGGTCGGGACGACGCCGGACGTGGTCTGTGTCGTCTCCGGACCGTCGGCCGTTCGCACTCTCTCGTCGGGGTTGCTGGACGTGAGCATCGTGGTGAGGGCGACCAACGCCGCGAGGACAGCGGCGACGGCGAGGATCCGCAAACTGCGGGGTCGCGGCGGTCGTCCCGGCCAGGCGACGACGGACGGGAGCGCTTCGTGCTCGACGGCGGGCTCATCGCTCGCCTCGGTGTCAACCCGGGCCCCCTGCGGGTCGAGCTGGGCCTCGAGCCGCTCCCAGAAGCCGGCGCCGTGGTCGGGCACCGGAATGTCCCGGAGGGCCCGGCTGATCATGGGATCACGATCCTCACTCATTGGTCGTCCTCCTTCTCTTCGTTCTCGAGCAATCGCCGCATCGTGGCGCGCGCCCGCGACAGTCGGGAGGCCACGGTTCCGGCGGCGACGCCGAGGATTTCGGCGGCCTGGTGGTGGTCGAAGCCCTCACCATCCACGAGCACGACGGTGACCCGCTGGTCCTCGGGCAACGCCGACAGCGCCCGCAGCACTTCATCGGCGGCGACCACGGCTCGCTCGGGCCCGGCCCAACGGCTTGGTCGTTCCCAGTTCAAGCGCTCGACGTCGACCGGCTCGGGGCGTCGCTTGGCCCGCCGAATCTCGTCGAGACAGGCGTTGTAGATGATGCGGTAGAGCCAGGAGCCCAGGTCGGCGTCGCCTCGAAACCGGTCGATCGATCGGAAGGCTTGGAGGTAGCCGTTCTGCATGGCGTCGTCCATGCGCGACCGGTCGCCGGCCAACAGCTTGTAGGCCAGTCCCCGTAGGCGCTCGTCGTGTCGCCGTACTAACTCGGGAAAGGCCCGGGTGTCGCCGGCGCGCACCCGCTGCACCAACCGCTCGTCGGCGTTCCCGAGGGGGTCGATTCGTCTCATCGTCGTCCGCACGAAGCATTGGACGCACGCCGACCCCTCGAGCTTCCATTCTTCTGGAATCTCGGGATCAGTGCGCCGATCCCGTGTCTGGCAGCGCCGCCAGTCGGCGGAGCTCGTCGAAGGGCGGGACGTCGACCACCCTGCCGGCGTCGTCGAAGCGCACGGCGGACACGATCCGGTCGAACCCGCCGAGGTCCATCCGGATCAGGTCAGGCGGCTCCTCGACCTCGTGGAAGTTGCGCTTGTACCAACAGCCGTGGGGGCTGTAGTTGACGCAGATCTTCGGCTGCGAGGGCGTTCCGTGGACCGAGCAGCGGTTGTCGTCGGTCAGCAGCTGACACGGGTTCGCCGTCGAGAGGTGCCACGAGCCCTTGCGGTCGAGCAGCAGCTCGGTGCCGGCGTGGACGACGAGGTACCGCAGCCGATCGAGGGCTCGGAACGTCTCGGGCACGCCCTGGGGCAGGATCACGAGCCGGCAGCACGGGGCCGAGCAGCCGTCACACGGGTTGTGCTCGGCGAACTCGCTGAAGTTGCGATCCTGTCCACGGCCGAGGAAGGCGACGGGCGCTTCGGTCACGTCGATGCGAAGTCGTTCACTTCATCCACGGTTCCTGTTCGCCCTCGAGCTTCGATCCGTCGTCCTGGGCACCGCCGTCCCAGCCGCCCCCCTTGGCCTCGGCCTCGCCGTCGCTGACCTGGTTTTGACCGCCCTCGTCCAGCACGGTGGGTTCTGGCGTCTCCCCGCCGGCGCCCCCTTCGTTCAGGACCGTCGGCTCGACCAGCTTCCCGCCGCCGCCCCCCTCGTTCGCGACCGTCGGCTCGACCAGCTTCCCGCCGCCGCCCTCGTTCGCCACCGTCGGCTCGATCAGCTTCCCGCCGCTCGCCTGCGTGTCGTCGTCTTGGTTGCCCGCCTCGTGGGCGTTGCCCGCGCCGGCGTCTTCGAACTGCTCGGTCAGGTCACCCCACAGGGAACGCTGCACTGCGGCGTTGCCAGCCGATCGTTGCAGGTCGAGCACGTGTTGCTGCTTCGGTGAGGCACCGTCGTTCTGGCCGACCTCCTCGGCGGTGCGCGCCTTACGACGCTGCACCCCCCAGAGGCTCTCCCGTTCCTGCCGTTCCCCGCCCATGCGCACACGGTACGACCGATCGGCCCCAGAGGCTACGAAGAAGCCGGCGGCGCCTGCTTCGGGTGCGGCATGCACAGCTCGTCGTACTCGGCGATGACGATCTCGCCGGCGTTCGGGCCGCAGGCCGGGCAGTCGGGGTCGCGGGGAACCTTGAAGGTGCGGAAGGACTCCTCGAGGGCGTCATAAGCCATCAGCCGGCCAGAGAGTGAGTCGCCGAGGCCCAAGAGGAGCTTGATGGCCTCCATGGCCTGGATCGAGCCGATGATGCCAGGCAGCACGCCGAGCACGCCGGCCTCGGCGCACGACGGTGCCATCTCGGCGGGCGGCGGCTCCGGCAGGAGGCAGCGGTAGCACGGCCCCTGGTAGGGGTGGAACACCGACGCCTGTCCCTCGAAGCGGAAGATGGCCCCGTAGACGACGGGAATCTTCTTGATGAGCGAGGCGTCGTTGACGAGGTAGCGGGTCGGGAAGTTGTCGGTGCCGTCGACGATCACGTCGTAGCCGTCGATGATGTCGAGCACATTGTCGGCGCCGAGTCGGGTGTCGTAGGTGACGACGTCCACGTCCGGGTTGATCAACGTCAGCGTCTTCTTGGCACTGTCGACCTTGCGATCGCCGATGCGATCCATGTTGTGAAGGATCTGGCGCTGCAAGTTGGACTCGTCGACTACGTCCATGTCGATGATGCCGATGGTGCCCACGCCGGCCGCCGCCAGATAAAGGGCGGCGGGCGAGCCGAGGCCGCCAGCGCCAAGGAGCAGCACACGCGACTCGAGGAGCTTCTGCTGCCCGGACTCGCCGACCTCGGGCAGCAGCAGGTGGCGCTGGTAGCGGTTGCGTTGCTCGGGTGTCAGCGTCTTCGGCACCGACCAGTCGCGACCTTCGTTCTTCCACTTGTTGAAGCCGCCGATGACGGACACGACGTCGGTGTACCCGAGTTGGGTCAGCGTGTCGGGGGCGAAGGCGCTGCGGGTGCCGCCGGCGCAGTAGATGACGACCGCCGCGTCCTTGTCCGCCACCTTTGACTCGATCTGGCTCTCGAGGTGGCCACGGGGGATGTGGATCGCCCCCGGAACCGCACCCTGGTCGTACTCATCGGGCTCGCGCACGTCGAGGAGGACGGTGCCGGCCTTGGCGATCTCTCCTTCGGCCTCGGCGGTGTCGACCTCACGGATGCGGGTCTTGGTCTGGTTCAGGAGCTCTCGGAACGACGCCATAACGATCGAAACCCTACCGGAGCGGTCAGGATTCCCGGTAGTGGCCGCCAGCGACCCTCGGATGCTTCCGGCGCCGGCCCCGTGCCGTGACGAGGACCGCCGCCATCGCGGCGGCGGCCAACCCCGCTCCGGGCTCGGTGCCACCGGTGGCGGGCAGGGTGCGGCCGGATGGGCGCGCCGGCCCGTTCTCGCCTCGCTCAGCTGCATTGCCAGCGGTGCCGGCTCCGTCGTCGCCTCCGGGGCCAGCAGCGGCAGGCGCCGAGGCCGAGGGCCGAGAACCGTCGTTGGCGGCTACATAGAGGAGTGCGTATCCCCGAATTACGCGGGCATTGACGCTGCCGAAGCGGAGGGAGATGAAGTCGGCGGCGTTGAACATGAGTGAGCACGGTGACGAATCGCCGCCCGTGGCCGCGTCCGTGCGCAGCCCTTCGACGCAGTTGGCGAAATGGTGCTGGCCGCCGAAGAGGTGGCCGATCTCGTGAGCCGTGATCTTGGCCGCCTGATCCGGTACGAGGCGGGCCGGCCCGAGCACGATCCCGGCCGGGTCACTGTCCTGTTGCGCCTCGGACACGTTGAAGCTGTGCTCCTTGAACGCCACGCCACCAATGCACTCGGCCTGACCGGCGACGGCCTTCTGGCCGAGGGCCTCGATGTCGCGGTGCGTCAGGAGCTCGACCACGTCGAACTCGGCCGGCACCCGGCGACCCGGGACCAGGGCCTTCGTCTGGTCGATGATCTCGGTCGTGAGGTCACTGGTGATCGAGCCAGCGGGCACGGCCTGGAAGACCGGCACGACCACGATGTCGAGCTCGGCGTACGGAATGGCCACCCGTTCGAAGAAGGCCCGCGCAAACGTCTCGTCCACGCCGTCGAGCAGCACGAGGACGTCCAATCGCACCACCCGTCCGACATCGGCCAGCGCGGCGTCGATCACGGCCTGGGGCGGCGGTCCGAGCCCGGCATCCTCCCCGTTGCAGGGCACCTCGACGTCGGGAGCTGCGCCGGCATCGGTGATGGCGGCCACCGCCGAGTAGCTCACCGGTCCGGCACCGCCGAGGAAGGCCTCGACTCGGACCGAATAGGTGCCGGGCGCGGGGTTGCGCAGCGCCACTTGGGGGTTCGCCGAGAGGGTGGTGTCCTCGGCGACGATGGTGCCGTCGGGGCCATAGACGTAGATGACGAGGACGTCGCCATCGTCGCCGGCGGCCACGCTGATGACGACGTCATCGGCCTCGGGTGCCAACGCCCCGACCTTCATGTCGAAGAGGTCGCACGTGGGACCGGCCGGATCACACTCGAATCCGAAGCCGGTGAACACCAGGGGGCCGCCAGTCCAGGCCACCTGGGGGTTGGCACTGCTCACGACGCCGCTCGAGGGCTGAGCGGCCAGCGCCGGGGACGAGAAGGCCCCGAGGATCAGCGCGAGCGCCCCGATTGAAACTGCGGCGAGGCGACGAGGGGGACGCATGGGGAGGACTTCGACCTCGACGGCCTCCGACCCTGCTCGGATCAGCAGGTGCGAATGATGAGGACGTCGCAGGGCGAGTGGTGGGACACCTTGTTCGGAACGCTGCCGAGGAGGAAGCGGGCGGCGCCGGACATCCCCCGGCTTCCGACGACGATGAGGTCGGCCCGAACCGTTGTGGCTACGTCGATGATGGCGGAGGCGGGGTCGCCCGGCCAGACGTAGGTCTCGACGCCGACTCCCTCGGCCCGTACCTTGGCGGCGGCATCCTCGACCACCGTCCGCGCCTCGCCACGCGGGTCGATGAGACCGGCCAGCCCGGTGGGCACCACGTCGGGCGCCACGAACATCGCTTCCAATGGCTTGTACGCCGTCACGAGGTGGAGCACCGCTCCACCTCCGCACGTCCGGGCGAGGTTGGCGGCCTTCAGCACGGCTTCCATCGCCGTTTCCGAACCATCGGTCCCCACCACGATCGACTCGAACATGTCGCGATGGTCGCCCCGGTGCCACCTGGCGTCTGTAAGGGAGACGACACTGGAGCATGGAGTTCCAGGAGGTGGTCCGCCGGCGGCGCATGGTCCGCAACTTCGATCCCGACCGTCCGATCCCGCCGCCCATCCTCGACCGCATCCTGGCCAATGCTCTTCACGCCCCCTCGGCCGGGTTCTCCCAGGGGTGGGCCTTTCTCGTGCTCGAGGGGCGAGAGGAGACCGAGCGGTTCTGGTCGGTCACGTGGGCCGGGAACGATCGGGGGTCGTTCCGCTGGCAGGGACTGTTCGATGCGCCGGTGCTGATCGTGCCGATGTCGCACAAGCAGGCCTACCTCGACCGCTACGCCGAACCGGACAAGGGCGTGACGGACAAGCGGGAGTCGTTCTGGCCCGTCCCCTTCTGGGACATCGACACCGGCATGGCGTCCTTGCTCATGCTCCTGACGGCCGTGGACGCCGGCTTGGGTGCCCTGTTCTTCGGCGTGTTCCCCCAACACCTCGATGGTGTCCGGGCCGCGTTCGACGTACCCGCCGCCTACACCCCGATCGGCGCCATCGCCCTCGGCTACCGGGCGCCGGACGACCCGTCGCCCTCGCTCAGCCGGGGCCGCCGTCCGGTGGAAGCCGTGGTCCATCGCGGACGATTTCGGGGAGCACCTCGCTGATCGAGGCGTGCAGCACCACGTCGGCGTGGGGGTCGAAGCGCGTGGGGTCGGCGTTGAGAATGATCAGACGGGCGCCGTTGTTCAGCGCTGCCGGAATGAGACCGGCGGCCGGATAGACGCCGAGCGTCGAGCCGATGGCCATCACCAGGTCTGCCCGCTGCGCCGCCTTCGATGCCCGCTCGAGATCGTCGGCCACGAGCTGTTGCCCGAAGCTGATGGTGGCCGACTTGAGGATGCCACCGCAGCTTCGACAGTCCGGATCGTCCTCGCCGGCTCGCACCCGCTCGAGCGCCCGCTCCATCGGCGCCGAGTCGCCGCAGTCCCAACATACGACGGTGCGGGCGGCGCCGTGGATCTCGATGACCTTGGACGGATCGCTTCCAGCCCGCTGGTGGAGGCCGTCGACGTTCTGCGTCACGAGCGTATCGAGACGACCTTGGCGCTCGAGCTCGACCAGCGCGAGGTGTCCGGCGTTGGGCTGGGCGTCCCAGATCGGGCTGCCCACCCGGTGCTGCCAGGCCAACCGCCGCACCTCCGGGTCGCTGAGGTAGTACTGAATGTTGCTGGTGCGCTCGGCCTTCGGATTCTTGGTCCACAGGCCATTGGGGCCCCGATAGTCGGCGATGCCCGAGTCGGTCGAGATGCCGGCCCCCGTGAGCACCACGATGCGCTCGCTCCGCGCCACCAGCGACCGCGCAGCCTCGATGGTGGCGTCGTCAGCGACAGACATGGCGCAAGCTTCGCGTCCCTTCCGATCTACGCGCGCTTCGGGGTCGAAGGAGCCCCGAAGCGCGCGGAGAGTCGGGGGTCGGTCAGGCGCCGAGGGACTCGGCGAGGGCTTGTTCGTGGCGGGAGATGGCCCAGTCCGTGGACTCGTGGGCCAGCGCCGGGTGATAGCCCAACCGGAGGAGCTGACGCTCGGTCTCGTCGATCTCGAGGCCGGTCTCGAGGTAGCTGAGGGCGAGCTGACGCGACCGGCGACGCATCACCTCGACGGGAGGGATCTGCAACTGCTCCTCCTGCCATTGGTGGTGCGCGGCCTGCAACATCTCGGGCAGGCGCAGCACCTGACGACGGTTGAGGGGCGGCACCCGCCGGCGCACGGCGAGCGTGACGTCGTCCTCGAGCTGGGCCAATTCGAACTGCACCAACCGGGCCAGCGAGCGCATGAAGGGCGAGTGCCGCCCGCCCTTGTCGCCAAGGCCGAGGCGCCGGGCCGTCGTGGCCAGTGGGAGGTCGAACCCTTCGGGCGCCGCCTCGAGGGTGGTGACGAGGTGGCGCAGAAGGAACGTGGTGCTCGGGCCCAGGATGCCGAGCCAAAACTGCTCCACGTAGGACGAGCACGGGTGGTGCCCGACGGCATCGATCACCGTGTCGGGCCAGGGGAGAACGCTGAGGGAGTCGAGAGGGACGAGGACGGGTGCCGGACGCAAGAGAGATCCTCCGCAGAGAGACGGGCCGAGCGAGGGGGAGGTCAGTAGTAAGTTTCACTACATCTCATGGTTTATCGCTCCGCAGAGGATGCCGCAAGCGCGGGCCGTATATTTCAGCGAAAGCGATAGACCTCCCCCGGGTGGTCCGAAACCAGGGCGTAGCCGGCCCCATCGCCGTCGGCGGCGATGGCCAGGAAAGATCGCCTCGCCGCCGGGTCGGAGCCGAGGCGAGCGAAATTCCCGTGGTCAGCCGCTGCGCCCAAGGCGGAGACGAAACCATCGCTCCGGAGCAGCCAGTACCCATCCCCGTCCGGGCGCGATGTCATAGCGACGAAGGTGGCCTCCCCGCCAGCGCCGACACCAGAGCCGAAGAAGCCGGCGTCGCCGAAACTGAAGACTCCGCCGTCCCCGGCCAACAGCCAGTACCCCGCGCCCGACGGTGTGGGTGCAAAGGCCACGATCGGCTGGTTCAGGCGCTGGTCGCCGGTCGATCCGAAGAACCCCGCGTCGCCGTGGCTGTACACGCCGCCATCCGATGCTGCCGTCCAATAGCCGTCGCCCGAGGGCGTGGATGCCACCGCCACAAGGGGCTTGTTCAACTGGGCATCGGCGCCGTGGAACGGCGCGCCTCCGACGGCGTAGACGCCGCCCGAGGCGGCGGCGATCCACTGGCCGGAGCCGCGGGCACGCGTGGCGAGGGCCACGGCGTCACCCGTCGAGACGATCGGCGGCACGACGACGTCGGAGCCGCCGACGCCGCCGATCACCTGACCGTCGCGCTCGAGCAGCATCGGCGACCCGTCGGCGCCGATGGCGGCGGAGACGAACGGCGACAGACCGTCGAGCTCGAACCCCCGGGCCCTGATGCCATCGATGAGGCCGGGCAGGGCCTCGAGCGTGTGGCGGCCGTGGAGGTGCGCGAGGACGACGGCGCCGGGGCGGAGGGAAGAGAACACCGTCTCGTGTACCTGAGCTGCTGAGCGCCCGCGCCAGTCGAGCGTGTCGATGTCCCAGAGGCAGATGCCATAACCGGCGCCGTTGACCATCCGTCGCACCCGCCCATCGATCGCGCCGTAGGGCGGCCGGAAGAGCGCGCCCGCCACGCCGCCCGCAACCTCGCCGGCGATGGCTCCATCCGAAATTCGGCGGAGGTTGGCGTGGGTTGCCGAATGATTGCCCAGCCAATGGCCGTCGCTCCGGATCCGCGCCAGGAGGTGAGGCTGCGACCGTGCCCAGCGCCCGGTGAGAAAGAACCCGGCGCGTACCCGCTTCGCCCTCAGTACATCGAGGATGGCCAGCACTCGGGAGGAATCAGCAGAATCGTCGAAGGTCAACTGCACCTTGGACGATTGGTTGCCGCAACGTCGTTCGGCGTACGTGCCGGAGTCGGCGGAGGCGGGTGCCACCGGCCACCCCGCCGACAGGGCCAGCACCGCGCCACCCAGCACCAGCCACCGCTTCGCCATTGTCGCCTCCGTCGTACCGCCCCTCCGACGCACCCGGCGGACTGGGCGCCCCAGCTAGAACTGAAACAGGTGAACACTGTGCGGGTCCAGCGCCGGACCGGTCGAAGGTCGAGGGCTACATTCGGGGCATGGAAGTCGAAGTCGTCGTCGAGATCCCCAAGGGCTCACGCAACAAGTACGAGATCGACCACGCCACCGGCATCCCCTGGCTCGACCGCACCCTGTTCACCGCCACGATGTACCCGACCGACTACGGGTTCTTCCCCCACACCCTCGGCGAGGACGGCGACCCCCTCGATGCGCTCGTCCTGCTCGACGAGCCCACGTTCCCCGGTTGTCACGTGTTGGCCCGCCCGGTCGGCGTGTTCTGGATGTCGGACGAGGCCGGACCCGACGCCAAGGTGCTCACGGTTCCCCACACCGATCCCCGATGGCAGAACGTCATGGACCTCGACGATCTCCCGCCCCACCTCCTCGACGAGATCGCCCACTTCTTCGAGGTCTACAAGGCCCTCGAACCGGGCAAGGGCACCGAGATCAGCGATTGGCAGGGCCGGGCCGAGGCCGAGGCCGCCGTCGCCGACGCCCGCAGCCGGTACGTCCCCTCACATCCCTGAGGCTGGCGCCGCTTCAGCTGGGAGGAGCAGGGCGAACACGTGGCCGCCGTTGGCGTCGAACGGCGGCGGCCCCCAGCGCCACCCGACCAACGACGACGAGCACCGTGACGATCACGGTCGCCGGCACGCTCGGCCACAGGGCCGTGCTCGTACCGGCACCGTTGGCAACGATGGCCAGCGCGCCGAGGCCCCCGTTGCGGACAAGCTCGAGCACCGAGACCGGCCGCTCTCCGGCCGAAGCTCCGAAGCAGGCGCAGGCCACCGTCGACCCGGCGGCGACGGCGCGGCCGATTCCCACCGAGAACACGACCAAGAGCACGAACGCCGCCAGCGCAGCAGGGGCCGGTCGCAACACCAAGGCGATGGCCAACGTCGCTTCCACCACCGGCACCACGACCGCCAAGGCGGCAGGAGCCGGCAGGCCGAGGCCCCGAAATGACGCCACGATCGGCGACCGGTTGATCGCCTTTGCCCATGCCGCCCATGCGAACACAAGGGCCAGCACGAGGGCCGAGGCCTGGGCGATCTCGGTCACGACACGCTGACCAGGTCGAGAGGCACGAGCACCAGGGCGAGGGGAATGGCGGCCCGACGCGAGCGGGGTGCGGGGCGCTTCGTCACTCCCTCGGGCACCGTAGCAGTGGCCCTCTTCCGAACTTTCGCACCAGGAGCCACGCCCGCGGCCAGGTTGTACCTTCAGCGATAGGCAGCGACCAGCTCGAGCAGGGTGCGCACACCGAACCCGGTTCCGCCCTTGGCCAGGTAGCCATCCTCGTCGGAGCGGAAGGCCGGCCCGGCGATGTCGAGGTGCACCCACGGCACGTCGCCGACGAACTCCTGGAGGAACAAGCCGGCCGACAGCGTGCCGGCGGCACCGGCCATGCCGATGTTCTTCATGTCCGCGACTTCTGAATCGATGTGCTTGCGGTAGGTCGGCGGGAGGGGCAGGTGCCAGGTCGGTTCGCCCGCCCGCTCGCTGGCCGCCGACACCTGCGCGATGAGATCGCCGTCGTTGCCCATCAGCCCGGCGATGTCCTTGCCGAGGGCGACGATGCATGCCCCGGTCAGGGTGGCCAGATCGATGATGGCGTCCGGCGTCGCCTCGACGGCCAGGGAGAGCGCATCCGCAAGGACGAGGCGACCTTCCGCGTCGGTGTTCAGTACTTCCACCGTCTTGCCGTTGCGGATCTTCAGGACATCGCCTGGCTTGATGGCCTTCCCGCTCGGCAGGTTCTCGGTGCAGGCAGCGATCCCGATCACGCGCACCTTCGGCGCGATGGCGGGCAATGCCGACATGGCGGCGATGACGGCGGCGGCGCCGCCCATATCGCACTTCATCGTCATCATCCCCTCGCCCGACTTCAGCGAGAGCCCGCCGGAATCGAAAGTGATCCCCTTGCCGACCAACACGATCGTGCGCTTCGCGCCGGGCGGGTCATAGACGAGCTCGATCAGGCGAGGCGGCTCGTCCGAACCGGCGGCGACGCCGGCCAGGCCACCGAGGCCCTCGTTGACGATGGCGATCTCGTCCATGACGTTGACCGTGAGGCCGTTTTCCTCGGCAACCTGTCGCGCGACGGCCTCGAGATGGCGCGGCGTCATGTCGCGCGCCGGCTGGTTCACGAGATCGCGCGCCAACGCAACAGCGGCGCCGATGCGGGCGCCGCGATCGAGGCCCTTCTGCACGCTGGCGCCGGCGCGGGTGACCACGGCAACCGAGTCGACGGCGCACGGCTTCGAGGTCGACTTGTAGGTCGTGAACTGGTGCGACCCCAACACGATGCCCTCGGCCAGCGCCTGCGCGGCGCGTCCTCGGTCGAGGTCGGCGGGGACGGCGTCGAGCAGGGCGACGGCCAGATTCGTCGCCTTCCACGATCCCTTGACCACGGCGGCACCGGCCCGACGAAACGCGTCGAGGGTGAGCTGATCGGGATCGCCGAGGCCGACGGCCAGGATCGTCGTGCCGTCATCGGCCAGCAGCGCCTGCGTCTGTCCCAACTTCCCCTCGAAGTCACGATCTTCGAGGAACGGGAGGTCGAGCTCGACCTGGCTCCCGGGCGGCAGCGCTCGTCCCGCGAGGACGGCGACGGCGACGACGTCGGCCTCTGACGGGACCTCGCGCGACGTGGTGAAGGTGATCGGCATCAGGACTCCTTGGCCGGGACGGCCTCACCCTCCTGCCAGCGGGCCATGGCCCACAGCAGGCTGGAGAGGCGGTTGAGGTAGGGGACGACGGACGACTCGGGCGCAGCGACGGCGAGTGCACGCCGCTCGGCCCGCCGGATGACCGTCCGGCCAACCTCGAGCAGGGCCGACACCCGATCCTGCCCGGGCAAGACGAACTCCTCGGGCATCGTGAAGCGGGACGACAACTCGTCGGTCTTGGCCTCGACCGCCGCCAGCATCTGGGGGGTGACCAGCGTCGAGCCGGCGACCAGCTTGTGGCGGTTCTGCGGCAGGGTGGCCAACTCGGCCATGAGGACGTAGAGGTCGCGTTCTATGCGGAGGAGCACCTCGTCGAGCTCGCTGCCTCGCTCGGCCTCGGCCCGCGCCAGGCCGAGGAAGGCTTGGGCCTCGTCGACGGCGCCGTAGGCCTCGGGTGCGTCGGCGTCCTTGCGGACGCGGCCCCCGTAGTACAGCCCGGTCGTCCCGTCGTCACCCTTGCGGGTGTAGAAGCTCACGCCTCGGGACTCTAGATGCGGCCGGCCTCGACGTGGACGGTGCGAGTCAGGGCGACGGCCTCGAGGAGGCGGCGGTCGTGGGTGACGAGCAGGAGGGTGCCGTCGTAGCCCTCGAGCGCTCGTTCCAGCTCCTCGATGGCGGCGAGATCAAGATGGTTGGTGGGCTCGTCGAGGACGAGGCAGTTCACCCCGGAGGCCATCAGGGTGGCGAGCGTGGCGCGGCTCCGCTCGCCCGGCGAGAGACGACTCCCCGATCGCTCGACGTGCTCGGCCGTCAGGCCGAACTTGGCCAGGAGCGACCGGGCTTCCGACAGCTCGGCCACGCTCGCCGCCGTCATGAACGTGGCCAGCACCTTCTGGTCGCCGCCGAAGAGCTCGCGGGCCTGGTCCATCGTGCCGATCTTGACGCCGGGTCCGACGAACCGGTTGCCGGACG
>JBKJKM010000129.1:0-2829 GCA_046597375.1 Acidimicrobiales bacterium
ATCGTGGGCGTGCACGACTACACCCAGGACGCCGATCGCCTTGCCCGCCGCTACGCAACCGGCGCCGACGTCGACGCTGTTGTCCGAGGCCTCGGCCCGGCGGCCCGGCGCATCGACCTCGACCGCTGCGCCGCCGGCGACCGAGGGGTCGTGCTCAGCGAGTTCGGCGGCATCGCCCTTGCCGCCGAGGGCACCTGGGGCTACCAGCAAGTGGACTCGGCCGACGAGCTCCTCGACCGGTATCGCGCCCTCTGGGCGGCGGTGCACGCCAGCGACACCCTGGCCGGCGCCTGCTGGACGCAGCTCACCGACACCTACCAGGAAGCCAACGGATTGGTCACGATGGACCGCCGGCCGAAGTGTGATCTCGCCGCGCTGTCGGCGGCGACGCGCGGACGTTCGTGACGCGGTCCGTGGCGCCGGACGAAGCTGCTGGCGCGCTCGACGGGCTGCGGGTGCTCGACCTGACCACGACGAGGGCGGAACTGTGCGGCCGCACGCTGGCCGAGTTGGGCGCCGACGTGGTCAAGGTCGAGCCGCCCCACGGCGCCGAGAGTCGGCGGCTCCCTCCGTTCGACCCTCAAGGTTCGCTGTACTGGGAGACGGTGGGGCTCGGCAAGCGCAGTCTCGTCGCCGACCTTGCGACCGACGACGGGCGCGACATCGTCCGCACTCTCGCCCGATCCGCCGATGTGCTGATCGAGTCGTTCGACCCCGGCACGATGGCTGACTGGGGCCTGTCGTTCGCCGACTTGGCCACCGAGAACCCTCGCCTGGTGGTCGCCTCGATCACGCCCTATGGACAGACCGGTCCGAAGGCGGCGTGGGCCGCCAACGACTTGACCATCGAGGCCGCCGGTGGACGACTGGCCCTCCAGCGCGACACCGGCCGCCCGCCCGTCCCCGTGGGCTACCCCCACGCCTCGTTCCACGCCGGCGTCCAAGCGGCGGCCGACGTGCTCGTCGCACTGCACGAGCGTGATCGGTCGGGACTCGGCCAATACCTCGACGTGTCCATGCAGGCGGTGATGGTGCACACGATCTTCAGCCAGGCGTCGGGCGCGCTGCTCAACGACGCCCGCGAGTCCGTCGGCACGATGGACGACCCCGATGCCGAGCGGGCGGCGAAGCTCACGCTGTTGCCCGGGATCTGGGGGTGCGCTAACGGCTACGTCGCCGCGCCACTCACGGCCGGCGCGCTGCCCCTTGTCGCGCACATCATGTCGTCGGAGTCCGACGTCGACGACGACCTCCGGGCCTACGACTGGAACCGACTGGTCGCCGACGTGCTGCGGGGCCGAATCGACGACGAGTTCGTGTTGCGGGCCATCGGTGTGGTCGAACGGTTCTTCGTCGCCCGCACCAAGGCCGAGCTCTTTGCCTTGGCCTTCAATGGCGACTACCGGCTCGGCCCGCTGCAGACCACGCGCGACCTGCTCGACGATCCGCACCTCGCGGCGCGGGGCTTCTGGAGTGGCGCACCGGCGATCACCCGACCCGGTGCCGCCGTGCGCCTGTCGCGCACGCCGATGCGGGTCGACCTGCCGGTGGACCGGTCGGTCGGCACGGTGACGGCCGACGAGGTCGAACGCCGATGGCGTGGCGGCGCTCTTGCGGCTCCGAGTTCGAGTTCGACGGGCGAACGCGAGGGGGAGGCGTTCGCCGGCCTTCGGGTCGCCGACTTCAGCTGGGTGGCGGTCGGCCCGACCATCGGACGGGCCTTCGCCGACCACGGCGCCACGGTCGTCCGGGTCGAGTCGCGGCGTCGCCTCGACGTCGCCCGCACGCTCGCTCCCTGGAAGGGCACGGCGAAGGGCATCGACGACTCGAACTGGTACGCCCACTACAACGCCGGCAAGCTCGGGCTCGCCCTCGACCTCTCGACCGAGGATGGTCGGCGCGTCGCCCGCGACCTCATCGACTGGGCCGATGTCGTCGTCGAGAGCTTCTCGCCCGGCACGATGCGGCGACTCGGACTCGACTACGACGCCGTCTCCCAGACCAATCCCGGCCTCGTGATGCTGAGCACATCGCTCCTCGGGCAAACCGGACCGATGGCGTCCTTCGCCGGCTTCGGCCAACAGGCGGTCGGCCTCTGCGGCATCTCGACGATCACCGGCTGGCCCGACCGACCGCCCCTCCCGCCGATGGGCGCCTACACCGACGTCATCGCCCCCAAGTACGGCGTGGCCGCCATCGCCGCCGCCCTGTTCGCCCGCCGACGCGACGGCCTCGGCCAGCACCTCGACCTGTCGCAGGTGGAGGCCTCGATCCGCTTCATCGAACCTCTGGTGCTCGATGAGTCCGTCAATGGCCGCACGGCCGTCCGGCCCGGCGTGGACTCGCCCACGGCCGCTCCATCGGGCGTGTACCCACTACGGGGCGAGAACCGATACCTCGCGCTGGCCATCGAGACCGACGAGCAATGGCGCACCCTGCGGCGCGTCGTCGGACCACCGCTGGCGCCGTTCCCCGACGAGCTGACGGCCGACGAACGGCGCGCTCGTCGAAGCGACATCGACACGGCTCTTGCCGTGTGGTCGTCGGCCCAAGACGGGGCCGACGCCGAGGAGGCCCTTGCCGCGGCCGGGGTGCCGGCGGCGCGAGCGGCCAAGCCAGCCCACGTCGCCCACGATCCGCAGCTCGAGCACCGGAACTACTTCGTCCCTCTCGAGCACCGAGCCATGGGGACCTGCTTCTACGAGGCGGCCGCAACGATCTTCTCAGCCAAACGGACGCCTCTCCATCGCGCCGCGCCCTGCCTCGGCGAGCACAGCGAGTACGTCCTGCGGTCGCTCCTCGGCTACGACCAGGTCGAGGTCGCCCGCC
>JBKJKM010000250.1:0-12086 GCA_046597375.1 Acidimicrobiales bacterium
CTCGAAGGTGTCCGCCGCTGCCTCGACGACGGCATCGAGGTGCGGGGCTACACCGCGTGGTCGGCGTTCGACAACTTCGAATGGGCCCTCGGCTACAAGCCCACCTTCGGGATCATCGCCGTCGATCGCGCCACCCAGATCCGCACGCCCAAGCCGAGCGCCCACCTCCTCGGCGAGGTCGCCAGGACCAACCGCCTCGACCCTGCGACGTTCACTTCGGAGTAGGGCGCCGGATGCGGCCCCGTACTCCGAACTGGACGAGCAGGACCGCGAGGGCGGCGAGAACGACGACGGGAGTGTCGCCGAAGCGGGCGTAGACGGTGCGGCCGGTGCGCAGGTCGGCCTTCCCGTCGATGACCTGGGTTCGGCTGAGCGTGGTGCGGTCGAGAACTCGGCCCTCGTGGTCGATGACGGCGCCGTACCCGGTCGGCGCCGACATCAACACCCAGCGTCCGGTCTCCCACGTGCGGAGTTGGGCCGCCGCGATCTCCTGCGTCGGCACCTGGCTCGAGGTGAACGACGCCGCGTTGGTGGGCACGAGCAGGAGGCGCCCGCCGGCGTTGGCGGCGGCACGACCGCGCTCGCCGAAGAAGACCTCATAGGAGATGGCCACCCCGAAGTCGCCGGCCGGCGTGCGCAGGATCCCCGCGCCCTCGCCGGCCACGGCGTCTCGCGGCAACACGCTGAGGTCGGCCACGCGTTCGAGCAAGCCCCGCAACGGCACGTACTCGCCGAACGGCACGCGGTGGGCCTTGATGTAGCGGTCGCCGATGGCGCCGTCGGGCGTCCACGCGACGGAGACGTTCTGGAAGTTCTCGAGGCCGGCGTCCTCGGTGACGCCGGCCACGACGGTCGCGTCGACACGTCGAGCGAGGCCGGCCAGCGCGGCCGCCTCGGCGCTGCCATCGATGGCGACCACGTCGATGGTGTTCTCCGGCCACAACACGAGGTCGATGTCGTCCGTCGCGTCAAGACCTTGGCTGGCGGCCAGGTGGGCATCGAGCACCTCGCGGGGATCGGAGTCGACGGCCCGGAACCCACGAGGCCCACCGCCTTGCACGATGGCGAAGGAGACGGGGGCGCCAGTCGAGGAACCGTCGGGTGACACCGCACCCAGGGCCACGAAGGCCACCGACACGCCGACCAAGGCGACGGCCGCCCGTATGTCTCGACGCACCGCCGCCAACAGGGCGACGCCGATCGCTACGGCCAGGCCGGTGAGCAGATAGGCGCCGCCGAGGCGCGCCGACGGCGCCAACGGTCCAGTCACCTGGCCGAGCGGGATCCCGCCCATCGGAAGGCCGCCGAACGGGATGACCCCGCGGGCCCACTCGGCCACGACGATGGCGCACGGGAGGGCGACGAGGGCGGCGCCCCTCCGGGCGGGCGTCGCCGCCGCGGCGGCGGCAAAGAACGATCCCTCGAGCAGCAGCAGGAAGCCGTATCCCACGATGTGGAACTCGCTGATCCAGAACAGGGTCGGCCCGAACAGGCCGAATCCGAAGAGGAGACCCGACCAGGCCCGGGTGCGGGTTCGCAAGCCTTCGAGGCGCCAGGCGAAGACGGCGATGCCGGGGAAGGCCAGGGGCCAGAACGCCCACGGAGGCACGGAGAAGGCGACAAGCAGGCCGGCGAGCAGCGAGGGGAGGGCGATGCGGCCGAACCGGGTCATGGTGGCCGGAGATCCTGCCAGGGCGGAAGCCCGCCGAGGAGCCGCTCAGTCGACGACGAGGGGTTCTTCGTGCTCGGAGGCGACGAGCAGCTTGCGCACCTGGTCGGCCGGATAGAGGCGGTGGCCTCCGGGGGTGCGAACCGAGGGGATGCGACCTCGGCGGGCCCACTCGGCCACGGTCCGCTCGGACACTTGGAAGAGCTGGGCGACTTCGCGAGTTCGCAGGAGCCTCCCCGCCAGCATGGGCGGTACCTCACTGCCATCGAACAGCTCCGCCAGCAGTTCGTCTCGCTTCGGTTCCATCGAACCCATTGTCGACCCCTGCCCGCCCTGCCGACAACCGTCCTGCTGGGTCATTTCGACGAGCACCGTCGGACGCCGAGCTGGCCCGAACGGACTAGTTCTCCCGGCGGACGTCGCCGGCCGCCTTGTCGTCGCGCAGGCCCTTGTAGGAGGGATGGCGGAGCGTGCCGTTGTGGGTCCACTCGGTGAACTCGACCTCGGCCACCAAGTCGGGGTCGACGAACCGGGCCAGCTTGTACGGCACCTTGTCGGCGAACGGACTGGTGTCGCGCGCCAGAGGACCGAACAGGGCGGCCAGTCGGACGAGCTCGGCGTCCCGGAACCCGGTGCCGACCTTGCCGGCGAAACGAAGCGCACCATCGCCGTCGTGGTAGCCAGCCAGCAGCGCGCCGATGCGCCCCATGCGGTTGCCGGCGCCGGGCAGCCATCCGCCGACGACCAGCTCCTGGCGTCGCGTGTTCTTCACCTTCAACCAGTCCTTGGAACGGCGCCCCGGGACGTAGGGCGATGACGTGCGCTTGACCATCACCCCTTCGAGCCCGCCGGCCTTGCTCGCTTCGTGCACCGCCGTCCCGGCACCGATGTGGGCCTTCGGGGTCTGCCAACCCGATCCGTTGAGGTCGAGATCCTCGAGGAGGCGCCGGCGTTCGAGCCAGGGCAGATCGCGTGTCGAGCGCCCGTCGAGGTGCAACACGTCGAAGAGGAGGTAGGCGAGAGGAGCCGACCCGACAAGGGCGGCGACCTTGCGCTCGCCGGTGACGTGCATGCGGGTCTGGAGGAGGCTGAAGCTCGGACGGCCGGCGTCGTCGAAGGCCACCACCTCGCCGTCGAGGACGACGTCGTGCCCGTCCAGAGGGTTCGGCAGGGTGTGCAACTCCGGGTACCGGCCGGTGATGTCGTTCTGGTTGCGGCTCTCGAGGCGAAGGTTGCCGTCCCGTATGTACGACACCGCCCGCACACCGTCCCACTTCAACTCGACGGCCCATTCGTCGCCGTCGGCACCGGGAGGCAATGCCGGAGAGGCGGTCGCCAGCATCGGCACCATTGATGCCGGAAATGGCTCGATCACGTTTCCGCCGTTCGATAGCCGGGAACATCGGCCGGCATGCTGATCATCATTCTCATCGTGCTCATCATCGTGGTGCTCGGTGGTGGGTTCGGATACGGGGGCGGCGCCTATCGCGGACCGGGCATCGGGCTCGGCGGCCTGCTGCTGCTCGTCCTCCTCTTCCTGCTGCTCACCGGTCGGGTTTAGCTCCCGGGCCCCTCGGGCAGGTATCTACCAAGTTTCCAGGCGTTCGTCGCTCCTCCCGCCGGAGTTCCGGCGCCTGGGAAAAGTGTCCCCTGCAGGACGGTCTCCCGCCGGCCGCCCTGCAGGGGCTTTTCCCGTTCTGGGCCCGGTGTCAGGCGACGAGGGCGGCGGCGGACTGGGCGGAGCCGATGCAGGCGGGGATGCCGACACCCCGCAGGTAGGCACCGGTGACGACGACGCCGGGGGCGTCGTCTTGCAGGGCGCGCTCCACCCGGGCCATGACGCCCAGGTGGCCGGCCGGGAACTGGGGGAACGATCGTTCCCATCGGCTGATGCGCACCGACGTCGGTCCGGCGGTCAGACCGAGGGCCGCCGCCAACTCGCCGTGCACGGCGTCGGCCAACTCGGCGTCGTCGAGGTCGCGCCACCGCTCGTCGCCGTGTCGACCGACCGAGGCGCGGAGGATGACCGAACCGGGGGCCGCCAGGTGGGGCCACTTGTTGGAGAAGACCGAGCACGCAGTGAGCAGACGTCCTTCGGTGCGGGGGACCAGGAAGCCGCTCCCCGTCAACGGTCGGGCCACGGCGTCGTCGTCGTAGGCGAGGGTCACCAAGGTCACCGAGGCGTAGCGGATGGCCGCCAGGTGCTCGGCGGCCATCGGGCTGTGCGGTGCAAGAAGGGGGGCGGCGACGAACGACGGGGTCGCGACGACCACCCGGTCGGCGTCGAGGTGGTGACCGTCGGCCAACTCCACCAGCCAGCGGTCGGCCCGGCGCTCGAGGGTGGCGACGGTCGCGCCCGATCGCACCTCGGCCCCCAAATCGGCCAGCGCCGCCGCCAGCGCCTCCACCAGCGTGGCCATCCCCGATCGCGGCGCGAAGAACACCGGCGCCGACGGGTCGGGCGGGTTGGCCTCGCGCTGCGCCCGAAGTCCTTCGGTGAGGCTGGCGGCGCGGCGGGCCACGAGGGCCAGTTGGGCGGCGCCGACGTCGAGGCTGAGCTCTTCGGTGCGCCCGGCGTTGATGCCGCCCAGCAGCGGATCGACGAGGCGCTCGTGCACTTCCGCGCCGTAGCGCGCCCGGATGAGGTCGCCGATGGTGACGTCGTCGGTCACCGGCGAACCCGCCAGGGTCGGTTCGAGGCGGGCCCGCTCCAGTCCTTCCCGAGACAGGACACCGCTGGCCGCCAAGGGCTCGAAGTCGACCGGCACGCCCAGCACGAGGCCGGGAGGGATCGCCTTCATGGTGCCGTCGAGCCACAGCGAGGCTGAACCGGTCGCCGGCGACACCAGCTGCGGGCCGAGCCCGAGGCGCCGGCAGAGGTCGACGGCCTGGGGCACGCGAGCCAAGAAGGCGTCCGGTCCTTCATCGACGATGCGTCCGCCGAACGGCGTCGTCCGGATCTTGCCGCCGAGTCGATCGTCGGCCTCGAGCACCGTGACGTCCGCCCCTTCGACGGCGAGGGCGTGGGCGGCGGCGAGCCCGCTGATCCCGCCGCCGACGACCACGGCCCGCACGTCAGCCCTCCAGGACGAGGTCGGCGAGGAGCGAGAGGAACCGCTCGTCGTCGTTGAGGGACGCCGTGCGGGTCAGCGCCAGTCCCGCCTCGGTGGCGACGGCTCGCGCCTCGATGTCGACGTCGAAGAGCACCTCGAGGTGGTCAGAGGTGAAGCCGGCCGGACACACGACGACGGCGTCGACGCCGTCGGTCGGGAGGGCTCGGATGACGTCGAGGATGTCGGGCCCGATCCATGGTTCGGGGGTACGCCCGGCGCTCTGCCAGGCGATGCGCCACGAGTCGATGCCGGCCGCCGCGGCGATGAGCGCACCGGTGGCCCGTAGCTGCTCCTCGTACGTCGGGTGGTCGATGGCCAGCGCCCGCATGGGGAGGCTGTGGGCCGTGACCAGCACCTCGACTCGCGCGCCGGCGGGCAGCTCGGCGATCGCCGCCCGCACCCGATCAGCCAGGAGGGCGATCAAGGTCGGGTGGTCCCACCACGCCGTGATGTCGCGCACCGTGAGGTGACCAGCGGCATCGGCCGCCCGCTCGAGGTACTGGCCGACGGAGAGGGCGGAGAAGTGCGGCGCCAGGACGAGGCTGACGAAGTCATCGACTCCTGCGGCCGCCAGTGCCTCGACGCCGGCCTCGATGGACGGCGACGCGTGTTTCAGCCCGAGCTCGACCCGCCACACGCCCTCGCCGGCGCGGGCGTCGAGGGCCCGCTGCAGCCCGGCCGCTTGGGCCCGTGTGCGCGAGGCCAACGGCGACAGGCCGCCGATGGCGTCGTAGCGCCGGCGCAGGTCGGCCAACTGCTCCGGAGTGGGCGGGCGGCCACGGCGGATGTCGGTGTAGTACGCCTCGAGGTCGCTTTCGCGTTCCGGCGTGCCGTAGGCCATCAGCAGCACGCCTCGACGGGCCGAGCCGGTCATGTCGCGTGCACGACGTCGACGATGCGCTGCAGCACGTCGGGGTCGGTCTCCGGACGGACGCCGTGGCCGAGGTTGAAGACGTGCCCCGGGCGGCCAGCGTTGGCCTCGAGCACGGCGCGGGTCTTGGCCTCGACCACGTCCCACGGGGCCATGGCGACGGCCCACGGGTCGAGGTTGCCCTGGACGCCGACACCTGGTCCGACGCGGCGACGAGCTTCATCGATGGTGATCGAGGAGTCGACGCTGACGACGTCGGCGCCGGCCGAGGCCCAGAGCCCCAACAGTTCGGCCGTTCCGACGCCCGAGGCGATTCGGGGCACGCCGAGGTCGGCGAGACCGGAGAAGATCTTGCGCACCGAGGGCAGCACGGCGCGGGCGTACTCGTCCGGGTCGAGGGCGCCGGCCCACGAGTCGAAGAGCTGGATGGCCGAGGCGCCGGCCTCGACCTGACTGCGAAGCGACGCCAGCGCGATGTCGGCCAACCGGTCGAGGAGTGCCGCGAACAGCGTCGGGTCGCGCCACAGCATCCGGCGGGTCTCGACGTAGTCGCGCGACGGCCGGCCCTCGACGAGGTAGGAGGCGACCGTGAACGGTGCGCCGGCAAACCCGATCAGCGGCACGTCGAGGTCCTTCACCAAGAGCCGCACCGTCTCGAGGACGTACGGGACGTCGGCTTCGGGCTCGAGGGGTCGAAGCCGCTCGAGGTCGGCCGACGTACGGAAGGGCGACTCGACCACCGGTCCGACCCCGGCCTGGATGTCGACCCCGAAGCCGAGGGCGTGCACCGGGACCACGATGTCGGAGTAGAGGATGGCGGCGTCGACGCCGTAGCGCCGCACCGGCTGAAGCGTGATCTCGGTCGCCAGTTCCGGCGTCTTGATGGCTTCGAGGATGTTGGTCGTTCCCTTCAACGCCTTGTACTCGGGCAGCGAGCGTCCGGCCTGGCGCATGAACCACACCGGCGTGTGGTCCGTCGGCTCAGACCGGCACGCCCGCAGGAAGGGGCGGTCGGAGAGATCGGGCATCGCCGAGATTGTGACCCCGAACCGGCCCGAACGTGGCATCCGGGACTCGCTAAACTGATCACCTCCCGAATGGCGGCCAACCCCGATCTCCAGACCGAGCAAGCGCACCTCGACCGGGCCTACGCCCGCCTCGATGCCATGCGGTCTGCGGCAGCGGCCCGTCGTGAGGAGGTCATCGGCGACAGCCGGGGTGGCACCCACCAGGCTCGGGAGGAGCGGGACGTCATCGTTCGCGCCGCCCTCGCCCGCATCGAGCAACTCCGCGTCGGCGACGAGGCCCTGAGCTTCGGGCGCATCGATCGCACCACGGGCGAGCGGTTCTACATCGGCCGCCTCGCCGTCTCGGACGTCGACCAGGAGCCGCTGATCGTCGACTGGCGAGCGCCCGTCGCCGAGCCGTTCTACCGGGCCACGGGGCGCCATCCGATGGGCCTGTCCCGCCGGCGCCACTTCATCACCGACGGCCGCCGCCTCGTCGGGATGGAGGACGAACTCCTCGACCTCGACCACATGCCCGAGGAGTCCACGCTGGCCGGTGAGGGCGCGCTGCTGGCCGCCCTCGAGCGGTCGAGGTCGGGCGCCATGCGCGACATCGTCGGCACCATCCAGGCCGAACAAGACGACATCATCCGGGCGCCGATGCAGGGCGTCCTCGTCGTGCAGGGCGGGCCCGGCACTGGCAAGACGGCCGTCGCCCTGCACCGCGCCGCCTACCTCCTCTACACCTACCGGTTCCCGCTCGAACGCCAGGGTGTGCTGGTCGTCGGCCCCAACCCGCTCTTCCTCCGCTACATCGAGCATGTGTTGCCGTCGCTCGGTGAGACGGGGGTGACGCTGTCGACGGTGGCCGGTCTCTACCCCGGCAACATCCGGCCTCGTGCGACCGACACCTTGGCGGCGGCGAGGGTGAAGGGCGACGTCCGGATGGCCCAGGTGCTCGCACGCGCTCTCGGCGACCGCCAGCGCCCGCTGCGCGAGACGGTCGAGATCCCGTACGGATCGTTCCGGCTGCGTCTGACGCCGGAGATCACGAGGGACGTGGTGACGGCGGCCAAACGCCGTCCCGGCACCCACAACGGCCGCCGGCCGCAGGTGGAGCAGATGCTCTCCCATCGGCTGCACCAGCAGTACGAACAGGCCGTCACCCGCGCCAGCCGGCTCGCCATCCGTGACTCGGCGCCCGCCGACGCCATCGGCCTGCCCGAGTTCGCCCTTGACCTCAAGGACTCGGTCGAGCTCAAAGCCGCCCTCGAGCGCATCTGGCCCGTGCTCCTGGCCGAGGAGCTGGTGCACGACCTCTTCGGCGCCCGTCCGCTTCTCGAGTTGGCCGGTCGCAACGTGCTGGCCGACCACGAATTGGGTGCGTTGCGCCGGAAGCGGAGCTCGGCGCTCGACGACATCCCGTGGACGGCGGCGGACATCCCGCTCCTCGATGAGGCGTCGGTGCTGCTCGGTCCGCGCCGTCGTCGCCGGCCCGACCAGCCCGAGCTCGTCCGCACCTATGGCCACGTGGTCGCCGACGAGGCCCAAGACCTCTCGCCAATGCAGCTGCGCATGTTGGCGAGACGGTCGCTTGGAGGCTCCATGACGGTGGTCGGCGACATCGGCCAGGCCACCGGTGCCTTCTCGCCGGCCAGCTGGGACGACGTGCTGGCCCACCTTCCCAACCGCAAACCGTCGCGCCAGGTCGAGCTGACCGTGAACTACCGCACGCCGGCGGAGATCATGGAGGTGGCGTCTCGGGTGCTGGCGGCGGCCGCCCCCCACCTCGTTCCACCGACCTCCGTGCGTAGTGCCGGCGTTGGCCCCGCGGTGCGGCGGGTCGAGCACGTCGCCGACGTGTCCGACGTGGCCCTCGCCGTCGCCGCCGCCCTGCGGGAGGAGACCGGGGGCACCGTCGCCGTCATCTGCCCGCCGTCCTTGGCCGGGCCTCTCGGGGCCGCACGGGAGGACGACGTGTCGCTGGAGGACGACGTGTCCATCGTGCCCGTCGGCTCGGTGAAGGGTCTCGAGTTCGACGGGGTCGTCGTCGTCGAGCCCGGCCTCATCGCCGACGAGTCACCACAGGGCCTGCGGGCGCTCTACGTCTCGTTGACCCGGGCCACGAAGCGCCTCACGATCGTTCACGCCGAGCCGCTCCCCGCCGTGCTCGGCCTCTAGCTACTCCCGACCGACGTCGCCCGGAGTTCGGAGAGTGTGCGGGTGGCCACCCACAAGTGGTGGCTTCCTTCGTGGATGGCCTCTCGCACGAGGTCGAGCGCCGTGATGGTTTGGCCTGAGCGCCGGCCCCGCCGGCCCCACGCCGCCGCCGGCGCGAACTCGACCGTCTGGGAGAACTGATCGGTGCTCACGGTGAGGGCGGCGAGGATCACGGCCGCCCCCTGCTCGTTGGCCCCCGAGGGCGGGGTGACGGGCGTGTCGGGTAGCACCGGCTCGTCTTCGCGAAACAGGCGCTCGAGGCGGATGTCGAGGGAGTGCAACACGTCACGGACGTGCCCCGCGTGCTCGAGCGCGCTCCAACCGGAGGCCGAGGGGCGACCGCTGAGTGTGGCTGCAGGGTCGGGATCGTCGAGGTGGACGGCGAGCGCCCCCCGCCACCGGGCCGGAAAGGAGCGCAGTGCCACCACGGCGTCGGTCGGCGTCAGCTTCGCCGGCACGAAAGCGCAGGTCGTGCACGAGCCCATCGCATCGAATTCGGTCGCCCCAGCGGGAACGACGAGATTGGTGCTCATTCTGCGTGTTCCTCCGTTTGGCCCCCCGCCCAGCGATACCCGTTCCCGTCACAGTGGTAACCCGGATCGACGCCGCAGTGGTTACGGTTCGGTTCCAATGTGCGGTCGATTCGTGGCGACGGCGACACCGGCGGAGCTGGCCGACTATCTCTCGGCCGACGAGGTGCGCACCGAGACGCTGGCCGCCAGTTGGAACGTGGCGCCCACCGATGCCGTCTACGCCGTGGCCGAGCGCCGCCAGGACGCGTTTCCTCCAATTGCCGCGCACGGGGATGGCGCCGGCCGCCGGCTGCTCGGGTCGTATCGCTGGGGGCTCGTGCCGTTCTGGGCCAAGGACGCCAAGGGCGGGGCCCGCATGATCAACGCCCGGGCCGAGTCGCTCGAGACCAAGTTCCGCCGCACCCTCGAGCGCCGGCGCTGCCTGATCCCCGCCGATGGCTTCTACGAGTGGGAGAAGCTCGACGATGGCCGCAAGCAGCCCTGGTTCATCCATCGGTCGGATGGGGCGCCGATGGTCTTCGCCGGCCTGTGGGAGATCTGGCGGCCCGCCGATGCTCCCGACGACGCCGAGCCGTTGCGGACGTGTTCGATCATCACCACCGCGGCCAACGCCGCACTGGCCCAAATTCACGACCGCATGCCCGCGGTGCTCTCACCGCAGGACTGGGATCTCTGGCTCGACCGCGCCGTGACCGATCCGGCCGCCCTGCGACACCTGCTGGAGCCGGCCGACCCCCGCCAGTTCGATCGCTACGAGGTGTCGACCGAGGTCAACAGCGTGCGGAACAACACCGCCCGACTGGTCGCACCGAGCAACCCGAAGTGACCCCGCTCCGAGGTGTTCCAGCTCCGAGGTGTCGGCCTACCGACCGGTAGGTAGGATGGAAGTCATGGACGATCGCACCCTCCTCGCCCAGCTCGAACCGATGGCCGGTCAGCTGTACGACCGTCACGACAAGACGGCCAAGGAGTGGTTTCCCCATGCCCTCGTGCCGTGGAGCCACGGTCGCGACTTCGTCGCCGGCGTCGACTGGGAGCCTGATGAGTTGGCGCCGCCGCCGCCGGTGCGCAGCGCCCTCTTCGTCAACCTCCTGACCGAGGACAACCTGCCGTACTACTCGATGGAGATCCACGAGATGTTCGGGGCCGGCGGTGCCTGGGGCGAGTGGGCCCGCCGCTGGACGGCCGAGGAAGGGCGCCACTCGATCGTGATGCGCGACTGGATGACCGTCACACGGGCGATCGACCCGGTCGACCTCGAGCGTGGCCGCATGGCCCAGGTCTGCGGCGGCATCGTCCCCCATCCCGAGTCGGCGGTGCGTGGCCTCGTGTACGTCACGCTCCAGGAGCTGGCCACCCGCATCAGCCACTACAACACCGGCAAGTTCCTCACCGACAAGTTCGGCGAGGAGATCATGAAGCGGGTCGCGGCGGACGAGAACCTGCACTACCTGTTCTATCGGGACATGACGACGGCGGCGATGGAGCTCGACGCGTCTTCCGTTGTCCTGGCCATCGAGGCCGAGGTGCGGGAGTTCGCCATGCCCGGCGTCGGCATCCCCAACTTCGAGACCCACGCCAAGGCCATCGCCAAGCACCAGATCTACGACCTGCACATCCACCACGAGAAGATCCTCGTGCCGGTGGTGCTGAAGCACTGGAAGGTCGAGGAGCTCACCGGCCTCTCTGACGAGGCCGAGGCCGCACGCGTGAAGCTCCTCCAGCGGATCGAGCGCATCGGTCGGGCCGCCCAGCGCATGCGCGACCGACTGGCCGAAACCGCCGCCTAGCATTGACTGGCGGAGCTTCCTTGCCGATGGGGGAAGGGCCGGCGGGCCACACCGAAAGTTGATCCGATGACGCAGCGCGCAGTGAGACACCGCAGAGGCCCTGCCACGCGGGGTTTCGTCGCGATCGTGCTCGCCGCGCTGCTCCTCGTCGTTTCGCCCCTCGGCGTCCGAGCCCAACAAGGCGAGGAGCCGACGACCACGACGTCGACCACCTCGACGACGGCCCCCGCCGACGACCCCGTTCTGCCCGTGCCCTCGTCGTCGCCCGAGCCTCCTCCGACGACCACGACGCCTCCTGGTCCGCCGCCCCCACCGCCTCCGCCGCCGCCTCCGCCTCCGGCCGAGGGCGAACAGCCGGTGGAGGACAGTGGACCCTCGGAGGTGCCGCAGGATGTCGTTGTCGTCCCGCCGCCCGAGGGCGAGATCGCTCCAGACCCGTTCGCCCCAATTCTCCAACAGATCGCCGGCGTCACCCTGCGTGAGGTGGCCAAGGGGCTGAAGGCGGCCGAGCAGTCGCGTGTCCTCGCCGAGGGCCAGAGTCTGGGCCTGGCCGGTGACATCGCCCGCCTCGAGGCCCGCCTGACCCAGCTCGAGGCCGACAAGGCCGGCGCCGTCGCCCGTCTGCAGACGGCCAGGACGCAGCTCAAGAAGCGGGCCGTGGCCGGCTACATGGGCTCGCCGGCCTCGCCCATCAACCAGATCCTCGAGGCCGAGGACTTCAACGACCTCTCCCGCCGGTTCGAGTTGCTCTCGTCGGTGATCGAGTCCGACCGGAATCGCATCGACGAGTACAACGCCGCGCGGGTAGCCCTGGGCACCGAGCTCGAGGCCTTGGTGATCGACCTCGACGCCAAGCGCTCCGCGTTCACGGTGGCCTCGACGG
>JBKJKM010000099.1:0-6732 GCA_046597375.1 Acidimicrobiales bacterium
CTCGACGTCTTCGATGTTGACGCCGAGGTCTGCCGCCAGGGTCGTGACCTCGGCCAGAACGCCCGGACGGTCGGGGATCGGCACCCGGATCTCGACCAGGTCCTCGGCTCGCGCCGCTCGCGTCGGCAGATTGACGCGTGCATGACGAGCCCGCTCCAGCGTCGCCAACAGTGCAGCCCGATCGCCGGCGGCCACGACCTCGCGGAGGCCGCCCAACGTCTCGAGGAGGCCGTCGAGAACGGTCACGATGGCGTCGCGGTTCTCCGTGCAGATGTCGGGCCAGATGCCTGGGTGGCCGGCGGCGATCCGGGTCATGTCGCGAAAGCCGCCGGCGGCCAACCGCAGGAGGGCCGAGTGCTCCTCGGCTCCAGCGGCCGCCAGGGTCATGAGCGCGGCCGCTGCGAGGTGGGGGACGTGGGAGACGACGGCGACGAGGGAGTCATGACGATCGGGGGGGATGGCCAAGACGTCGGCGCCGAGCGATGACACGACCGAGCGAAGCCGCGCGTAGGCCTCGGGGTCGGTCGTCTCGGTCGGAGTGAGCACCCACGTGGCCCCCTCGAACAACGTGGCATCCGCCCCGTCCACGCCCTCCTGCTCGGACCCCGCCATCGGATGACCGCCGACGAAGCGGGGGGAGTCGACGGCGGCAACGATCGGTGCCTTCACGCTCCCGACATCGGTGACGATGCCCGTCGGTGTCGCCACCTGCCGGGCGATGGCGGCGACCGACGAGACCGGCGTCGCCACGAAGGTGATCTCGGCGTGGGGATCGTGGCCGACGGCGTCGAGCGCCCCGAGCTCGAGGGCTCTGGCCGCCCGGACGGGATCGTCGTCGTGACCAGTGACGTGCCAGCCGTTGGCCCGAAGGGCCATGCCGATCGACCCTCCGATCAACCCGGTGCCGATGATGGCGGCTCGGTCTTTGCCGCCGTTACTCGGGGAGGTCATCGCGGAGACCCTTGGCCCCCTCGAGGTACACGTGGTGCAGTTCGCTACGCGCCTTCTCGGTGTTGATGTGCATCATGATCCGGACGCACATCGCCGTCCCGCCGACGATGTCGAGCTCCCGTGCGCAGATCAAGGGGACGTCGCCGAAGCCCATCCCCCTCGCGGCCAGGGCCGGGAACATCGAGTGGATGTCGTCGGTGGCGGTGAACAAGATCGAGATGCAGTCGTCTTTGTCGACGTCGTTGCGGTCGAGCATGTGCTGCAACAGTGCGGAGACGCGCTCGTGCAACTGCTCGGTGGTGTCGGCATCGACGGTGGTCGCACCCCGGAGGGCTCGGACGGCAGGCACGGCGAGTGAGGTTAGATGCCGCCGCCGCCGTCGACGACGAGCGCCTGGCCGGTGACGTAACTGCTGGCACCAGAGGCGAGGAAGGCGATGGCGCCATCGAGCTCGTGGTGCTGGGCGATGCGACGCAACGGCACTTCCGCCTCGAAGGCTCCCCGCAGCTGGTCGGACTCGACGAGCGGCGCCGTCATCTCGCTCGGAAACATGCCCGGGCAGAGCGCGTTCACCCGGATGTCGTAGCGGGCCCACTGCAGCGCGAGCTCGCGGGTGAGCCCGACCAGCCCGGTTTTGGCGGCGACGTATGCCGCCTGCGGAAGCACCGCCGTCGAGGAGAACGCCGCCGCCGAGGCCATCATCACGATCGCCCCGCCGGTGCCGGCGGTGCGCAGGTGACGGGCCGCCGCCTGGGCCAACTCGAACTGGGCGACCAGATCCACGTGCACAACCTGTGCGAAGTCAGACAGCTCTTCTTTGAGTGCCGGGACGGTGTTGGAGATGCCGGCGTTGGCGATGACGACGTCGATGCGCCCGTGGCGCTCGACGATCCCGTCCACCAGCGCGGCCGAGGCGCCGGTCTGGCTGACGTCGCAGGTGGCCGCTTCGCCCCGTGCGAGCGTTCCCGCCAGGGCTTCGAGGCGATCGGCCCGTCGGGCGGCGACGACCACCGTGGCGCCCAGCGCATCGAGCACACGGGCCGCCCGCTCTCCGATGCCCGAACTGGCGCCGGTGACCACGGCCACCTGCCCGTCGAGGCGGAAGGTTGACAGCGGGTCGAAGGTGGTGGTCATGGCGTCAGCTTGACCGCCCCGGCCAGCGCCCGCACCTCGTCGCCCGTCACCACACGCCACTCGCCCGGCTTCAGCTTGCGGTCGGCGAGGGTGCCGATGCGGCTCCGGACCAGCCGAGTGACCGGATGACCGACGGCGTCACACATGCGCCGCACCTGGCGGTTGCGCCCCTCGTGGATCGTGATCCGCACGAGCCCCTCGGCCACCCGCACTGCCTTTGCCGGCGAGGTCAACCCGTCCTCCAGTTCGATCCCTTCCCGCAACCGCCGCAGGGCCGCCGGAGACGGATCCCCCTCGACCGACGCCAGGTATTCCTTCTCGACACCGAAGGACGGATGGGTGAGGCGATGGGTCAACTCGCCGTCGTTCGTCAACAACAACAGCCCCTCGCTGTCGGCGTCGAGGCGTCCGACCGGGAAGACCCGAGGCTCCTCGGGCACGAGCTCGACGACGGTGGACCGACCGTGGGTGTCGGACGCCGTCGTGACGACGCCGGCCGGCTTGTTGAGGAGGTAGTAGACGAGGCCGGCCGCCGTCGGCACGAGTGCACCGTCGAGCTCGATGACGTCGACGGCCGGATCGACCCGCCGACCGAGGTCGGCGATCTCGCCGTTGACCGTGATGCGACCGTCGGCGATGTAGTCCTCGCAGAGGCGCCGACTGGCCAGGCCAGCCCGGGCCAGGACTTTCTGCAATCGATCGCCCTCGTGGTCGTGCGTCGCCGCGGTCACTCCGGCGACGGCGCGTCGGGGAAGAGGCCCAACTCGAGTGCCTCCACCACCTCGGCGCCGGGTACGAAGGCTCCCAGCGGCGGCAACTGCTCGAGGTTGTCGAGTCCGAGCTTCTCCAAGAACGACGACGTGGTGCCGTAGAGGACGGCCTGGCCAGGACCGGCGTCGCGCCCGACCTCGTCGATGTAGCCGCGGGTCTGGAGGGTACGCATGACGCCGTCGACGTTCACGCCACGGATGGCCGAGACCTGGGCTCGGCTCACGGGCTGCTTGTAGGCGACGATGGCGAGGGTTTCGAGTGCCGCCGCCGACATGCGGGCCGTCTGGCCCTCGAGCACGAAGCGCTCTACGTAGGGGGCCAGATCGGGATGGCTCTGGTAGCGGTAACCACCGGCAACCCGCACCAGGACGAAGCCCCGATCATCGACCTGGTAGCGCGTGGCCAACTCCTGGCAGAGCTCTTCGACCTGCTTCGTCGGGATCTCCAACACCTGAGCGAGGATGTCGGGAGCGATCGGCTCGTCGGCCACCATGAGCATGGCCTCGATGGCCCGTTCGTTTTCATTGGCTCGCTGCGCAGAAAAGCCGCTCCGCTCCCGTGGCGGCTGCTCGCTGGCGCTCCCGACGCCGCCCTCACTCACCCGTCGTAGGAGTCGACGAGTTCCCGGTCGAGGCCGTGGCCGGCGGTGTCGCCGAGCCACACGATGGTGATGTCACCGAAGCGCTCGCCCTGATCGAGATCGACGAGACCCTGCTTGAACAGCTCGAGGACCGCCAGGAAGCGCACGATCACCTCGAGCCGTTCGGCCAGGTCGGCGGTGAGTCGGCGGAACGAGATGCGCCCGATCCGCGGCAGCTCGTCGGCCAGCTCGTCGATGGCCTCCCAGACGCTCATACGGATGGGGGCGACGTGCTCGAGATCAACCCGCACGACCGGCTTGGGCGTGATGGCCTTGAGGAAGGCGCGCTGCAGTCGGTGCGGCGAGACGCCTTCGAGGAGGTCCGGCGTGAGGTGGAGGAAACGCTCCTCCATCCCGGCGCGGCGGGCGTAGGAGCGGTCAGCCACTTCGGCCAAGCGCTGGAGGGCGCCCGATGCGTCCTTGAAGGTCTTGCACTCGAGGAGGCGGGCCAGCAGCAGGTCGCGCTCCTCCCAGAGGGCGAACTCCTCATCGAGGTCGATGTCGTCGCTGCCCGGGAGCAGCCGGCGGGTCTTGAGCTCGACCAGGGTGGCGGCGATGAGGAGGAACTCGGTGGCCACCTCGAGGTCGAGGCGATCGAAACGGGCGAGCTCGGCGAGGTAGGCGTCGACGATGCGGGTGAGATCGATCTCCCACAGCTCGACCTGCTCGCGCAGGATCAGGTGCAACAGGAGGTCGAAGGGGCCTTCGAACACCGGCGTCGCCACCTCATAGGCCATCCGAGACATCGTAACGGTGCCCGAATCCCGATCGGTGCATGCGGGCTGACCTGCCAGAATGCCCTCGTGACTCGCGTACTGTCGGGTATCCAGCCCACCGGAGAGATTCATCTCGGCAACTACGTCGGGGCGGTGCGGCACTGGGCCGCCGACCAGCACGTGCACGACTCGTTCTTCTGTGTCGTCGACCTTCACGCCATCACCCAGGAGCTCGAGCCGGCCGTGCTGCGGGCCAAGACCATCGAGGTGGGCGCCATCCTGTTGGCCGCCGGCCTGGATCCGGATGTGTGCACGATCTTCGCCCAATCCCACGTCCACGAGCACGCCGAGCTCGGCTGGCTCCTCGAGTGCGTGGCGTCGGTCGGCCAACTCCAGCGCATGACCCAGTTCAAGGACAAGTCGGCCAAGGGCGGCGAGGGCGCAGCTCGCGTCGGCCTCTTCACCTACCCCGTGCTGATGGCCGCGGACATCCTCCTCTACGGCACGAACTCCGTGCCCGTCGGCTCCGACCAGCGCCAACACCTCGAGCTGTGCCGCGACGTCGCCGGGAGGTTCAACCACCTCTACGGTGAGACGTTCTTGATCCCGGACGCCGCAATCCCGAAAGTGGGCGGGCTCGTGATGGACCTCCAGGACCCGACCAAGAAGATGTCGAAATCGCGATCGTCACCCCAGGGCAAGGTGCTCCTCCTCGAGCCTCCCGAAGCCATCACGAAGAAGATCAAGCGGGCCGTCACCGACAACGAGTCCGAGGTGCGCTACGACGTCGAGGCCAAGCCCGGGGTGGCCAACCTGCTCGAGCTGCTGGCCGTCGCCACGGGCCGCACGCCGGTGGAGGTCGCCGCCAGCTACACCCAGTACGGGCCGTTGAAGACCGACGCGGCGGCGGCCGTGGTCGAGTTCCTCCGCCCGCTCCAGACCACCTTCCAGGAGCTGTCCAAGGATCCCGGCCACGTCGAAGACGTTCTGTCCAAGGGATCCGACAAGGCCCAGGCGGTGGCGTCGGAGACGCTGACCCGGGCCAAGGCGGCCATGGGCCTGCTCCCCCGCCGATGAGCTCTCTCCGCCTCGTCCTCCACATGGTCGGCTACCCCGTCGCCCTGCTGGTGATCGCCCGCCTCCGCGCCGTCTTCAAGGAGCGCCGCACGTCGTGGTTCGTGGCCGAGGAAGCGGCCACCGCCGCCATCGTCGCCGGCTGGGTGATCGAGGGCCGCCGCTCCGCCGTCGTCGTCAACTCTGCGTGGGGCGTCGGCCTCGCCGTCGCCTGGTTCCTGACGGGACGCAAGCCCCGTTGACGTTGCCCTTGCGGCGGCCGCAAGGGCAACACGAACGCCGTCTCACGACCGGAAGGGCAACGCCAACGCGTCGGGTTGTTCAGTCGTCGTCGGCGGCCTTGAGGGCGGCGGCGATCTCGGCCGGGACGGTCCAGCGGTCGGCCGATAGGTGATGCTCGCGGGCCCACGCCACCGTGAGGCGGTCGGCGCCGGCGGCCTCCAGGAGTGACGCGCCGATGGCGTCGTGGCGCAGATAGCGCGACACACGCCCCTCGCCGGCCACGACCCGCTCCCGCGCCAGGAGGCCGATCACGGTCGCCGGCACCCGGGCGATGGTGCCGAGCCCCGCGACGACCTTCCCGACGTCGTGGAGAAGGGCGGCCGCCACGACCGGGGGCGATGCCGACGAGCCGAGCCGGCGCTCGACTTCGCGGGCGACGGCGACGGCGTGACGGCGGTCCGGACCGCTCATGCGAGCCCACAAGCCCCGCTCCCCGTCTCCCAGCAGCCGCGCCACCCAGGTCTCGTCGTCGGGCGAGGGGCCGCGCGGGTCGAGGGCCCCGAAGAACCGGCGGGCCAGGTGGACGACCTGCCTCACGACGGGAGCAGGTTCGCCCAGAGCCGGACGGCGGGTACGAAGACGCGGGCGAGCAGGTCGCCGCCGACGACGAAGAGCCCGATGAAGAGGAAGAACGACAGTCGTCGCAGACGGAGGTACGGCTCCAGCCACCGCTCGGGCAAGAGGCGCTCGGGTACGGCCGAGCCGTCGAGGGGCGGGATCGGCAGAAGGTTGAAGGCGGCGAGGATCGTGTTGGCCAGTCCGGTCACGAACAGGATCTCGGCCCCGAGGGGCACGAGGTCGACGCCCCCGTAGAGGTCGAACTGGATCTCCCGCCCGGTGGTCTGCGGGTAGACCAGCCGAAGGAGCACGACCGACAACAAGACGATTCCGATGTTGGTGGCCGGGCCCACCAAGGCCGTCAGCATTCCGTGGTTGCGGGGTGAGCGCATGCGGCCCGGATTCACCGGCACCGGCTTGGCCATACCGAAGGCGCTGCCGGTGGTGAAGACCATGATGGCCGGGAGCAGGATCGTCCAGAACGGGTCAATGTGCTTGAGGGGGTTGAGCGTCAGGCGACCGGCCCGCTGCGCCGTACGGTCGCCGAAGAGCAGGGCGACGGCGCCGTGGGACACCTCGTGGAGGATGATCGACGGCAGCAATACG
>JBKJKM010000162.1:0-3483 GCA_046597375.1 Acidimicrobiales bacterium
TGGATCGTCGGTGCTCCTGCTCGGATTCGAGTCGGCCGATCATCCGGTGGATGCTTGGGCGGCTCGCGCCGTCGAGCTGGTGGCCGACCACCGAGGGACGGTGCCGGACGGCGTCCGCGCCTCATCGACCGAGGGGGCGGCGGGTACCTGGCGCAACAGCTTCATCCGGGCGCCCTATGGCCGCGACGCCCTCACGCGCCTCGGCATCGTCGTCGACACTTTCGAGACCGCCTGCACCTGGGATGCCTTCCCGGCTCTGCACGCCGGCGTCGTGGCCACCATGTCCGACGCGCTGTTGCGCATCTGTGGCGGCGGATCGATCAGCGTACGGTTCACGCACGTCTACCCCGACGGTCCGGCGCCGTACTACACCGTGATGGCCCCGAGCCGACCCTCCGACCAGTTGGCGCAGTGGGACGAACTCAAAGCGGCGGCCGGCGACGCGCTTTTGGCGCTCGGCGGCACGATCACTCACCACCACGCGGTCGGGCGCGACCACGATGGTTGGTATCGCCGCCAACAGCCGGAGCTCTTCGGAACGGCGTTACGGGCGGCGAAGGCCGCCCTCGACCCAGCGGGGATATTGAACCCTGGGGTCATCGCGGGATGACGAAACCATCCGGAAACACGCCCCTGCCATCATCCGACGTGGTGTCATCTCTGCCCATCTCCGCGCCCGAGGCCGAACTCTTCAGCGACTACGACACCAGCGTCGCCTGGGACGAGATGTTCGAGGTCCCCGGCGTCCCGCGGCTCCCATACCGGGCCCTCCACGAGGCGCTCCAGCCCCTGTCGAGTACCGACCTCGACGGCCGCGCCGCCGCGCGAGATCGCGCGTTCCGCGACCAGGGCATCACCTTCTCGCTGTCGGGTGAGGAGCGGCCCTTCCCGCTCGACCTCGTACCCCGCATCATCTCGGCGGCCGAGTGGGCGACGATCGAGAGCGGCGTCGTACAGCGGGTCAAGGCGCTCGAGGCGTTCCTCGCCGACATCTACGGCGCCGGGCGGATTCTCGACGACGGTGTCGTGCCCCGCCGACTGGTCACCAGTTCGAGCCACTATCACCGCGAGGCCCACGGCATCTGCCCGCCCAACAACGTGCGGGTTCATGTCGCCGGCGTCGACCTGGTGCGCGACGAGCAGGGTCGGTTCTGTGTGCTGGAAGACAACCTGCGTACGCCGTCGGGAATCTCCTACGTCGTGGAGAACCGGCGCACGATGGCGCGTGTCTTCCCCGAGCTGTTCGCCACCCACCGCGTGCGTCCGGTGTCGGGCTACCCGGCTCGCCTGCTCGAAGCGTTGCGGGCATCGGCGCCGCTCGGTGTGACCGATCCGACCGTCGTCGTGCTCACACCTGGCGTCTACAACTCGGCCTACTTCGAGCACTCCTTCCTGGCCCGCCAGATGGGCGTGGAGCTGGTCGAGGGACGCGATCTCGTCTGCCGCGACAACGTCGTCTCGATGCGCACCACCGACGGCGAGCAGCGCGTCGACGTGATCTACCGCCGTATCGACGACGACTTCCTCGACCCGCTCCACTTTCGCCCGGACTCGATCGTCGGGTGCCCGGGGCTGTTGAACGCCGCGCGCGCTGGCATGGTCAGCATCGCCAACGCCGTCGGCAATGGCGTCGCCGACGACAAGCTGTTGGCGACCTACGTCCCCGCCATCATCGAGTACTACCTCGACGAGGAGGCCATCCTCCCCAACATCGAGACCTACCGCCTCGGCGATGACGGCGTGCTCCCGTGGGTACTCGAGCGTCTCGACGAGCTCGTCTTGAAGCCCGTCGACGGATCGGGTGGCTACGGCCTGGTCATCGGCCCGCAGGCCGATGATCAGACGCTGGCCGAGCTGGCCGTCGCGCTCGTCGCGGCGCCGCGACAGTGGATCGCGCAGCGCGTCGTGTCGCTCTCCACGTCACCCACACAAGTCGGTGATCGACTTCGTCCTCGCCACATCGACCTGCGTCCGTTCGCCATCAACGACGGCAGCCGGATCTGGGTCGTACCTGGCGGCCTGACCCGTGTCGCCCTCCCGGAGGGCAGCCTTGTGGTCAACTCCAGCCAGGGCGGCGGTTCGAAGGACACGTGGGTGCTCGCCGGCGCCGGCCGGGCGACGCCGCCTCGGGGCAGCGACGCCGACTCGGGCTCCGACAGCGCCCACCTCCTCCCCCCGAGCTTCACCACCAAGGAGCCCGATCCCGGCCCAGGCTCCTCGTCCTCCAGCCAGATGCAGCAACAGCAACAACAGAGGCCGGCGCCGCAGAGCGAGGGCAAAAAGAGATGCTGAGCCGGATCGCCGAGTCGCTGTTCTGGATCGGGCGCTATACCGAGCGGGCCGAGGACACCGCCCGCATCCTCGACGTCCACTTCCACCTGCTGCTCGAGGACCCGTGGGTCGATGAGCGGGCCGCTTGTCAGGGCCTGCTCGAGATCATGGGTGTGCCACAACCGACCGACGGCGAGCTCGATGCACGACGGGTGAGCCAGCTCATCGCCTTCGACCTGACGAACGCCAGTTCCATCGTCGGCTCCCTCACCGCAGCACGCGAAAACGCCCGGGGCGCGCGCGAGGCCATCTCGTCGGAGATGTGGGAGTGCCTCAACGCCACGTACAACGAGCTCCCGTCCCAGGTCACTACCGCTCGCGCCCTCGGTCCGCACAACTTTTTCCGGTACGTCAAGGAGCGGGCCGCTGTGATGGCCGGCCTGGCCGACGCCACCCTCTCGCGAGACGACGGCTGGCGGTTTTTCGTCCTCGGGCGCAGCCTCGAACGCGTCGACATGACCTGCCGCTTGCTGTCGGCCCGCTTCGGCGAGGGCGCGGGTTCGCCTGGCTGGGTGACCTTGCTGCGGAGCTGCTCGGCCCACGAGGCCTACCTGCGCACCTATCGCCGCGCCGTCGACGCCTCGCTGGTGGCCGAGTTCCTTCTCCTCGACCGGCTGTTCCCTCGCTCGGTGTACTTCGCGCTGGCGCTGGCCGAACGTTGCCTGGCCGACCTCGCACCGCCCTCGGGTCGCGCCGGCGTCGACGACGATGCCCGCCGCATCCTCGGGCGCGCCCGCACCGACCTCGAGTTCCGCCGCGTCGGCGAGTTGCTCCGCGACCTGCCCACACACCTCACCACCCTCGAGGACGCCTGCAGCGACGCCAGCACCGCGATTGCGGGGCGGTACTTCCGTCAGTCGGCGCCCGTGGGGTGGACGGCATGAACTGGCGTCTCCAGGTCAACCACACGACCGGCTACCACTACTCCGGTGAGGTCGTCTCCTCGTACAACGAGGCCCGCATCACGCCATTGACGGACACGGAGCAGCTCACGATCGACGCCTCGGTCGACATCGCGCCGGCTGCTCGGTCGTACCGCTACTGGGATTACTGGGGCTGCCTCGTGCACGCCTTCGACGTCCACGTCCCCCACCGCCACCTGGTCGTGACCGGCCGATCTCTGGTCGAGACCATGGAAGGACGCGGGCTCGA
>JBKJKM010000065.1:0-5573 GCA_046597375.1 Acidimicrobiales bacterium
GAGGTCGCGGGTTCAAATCCCGTCAGGACCGCTCCCGGTCGGGTAGCTCAGTTGGTAGAGCACACGCCTGAAAAGCGTGGGGTCACCGGATCGACGCCGGTCCCGACCACCAGGGAAGCACAGGCCGGAGCCTCCCCGCTCCGGCCTGTTGCGCGCCGGCCGGTCTGGCGCAGCGTCACGGGAGGTCGACAGACGGATTTTTGAGCTGTGCGTGCCCGTTTTCCGGCTACTGGCGGCTCGAAAATTCGAGGACGCTCGTCATCCGAGGCGCGCCGTAACCTTCAGCGTGGACATTCTCTTGATTCCGGGGTTCTGGCTCGACGGTGCATCGTGGGACGAGGTGGCCACGCCCCTGCGGAACGCCGGCCATGCGGTGACCGCCCTCACCCTTCCCGGACTCGAATCCCGCCAGGCCGACCGTTCGGGCATTGGCCTCCGGAATCACGTCGACGCCGTGATCGCCGTCGTCGACCAGTCCGACGAGCCCCTCGTGCTCGTTGGCCACAGCGGCGGCGGGGCCATCGCCCATGCAGTCGTCGATGCGCGACCCGACCGCATCGCCCGGGTCGTCTACGTCGACAGCGGTCCGCTCGGCCACGGCGGCGTCATCAACGACGAGCTCCCGGTCGTCGACGGCGAGGTGCCACTCCCCGACTGGTCGGTGTTCGAGAAGGAAGACCTCGTCGATCTCGACGACGATCAACGGGTGTGGTTCCGCAGCATCGCCATCCCCCAGCCCGTCGGCGTCACGAGCGACAAGCAGGTCCTACAGGACGAGCGTCGCTACGACGTTCCCGTCACCGTGATCGCCTGTGAGTTCACCTCCGAGCAGCTTCGCGGCTGGATCGACAGCGGCCATCCCTACGCCGCCGAGCTGGCCAAGATCGCCGACGTCGAGATCGTCGACCTGCCGACCGGCCACTGGCCCCAGTTCACCCGGCCCGCCGACCTCGCAGCCGCCATTCTCGCCGCCGTCGACCGATAGCCGGGCGGGTCAATAGATCGTCTGGCGCACCCGCTCCGGATACCCGGCGTCGTAAGCCGCACCATCGAAACCGCCGTCGGTGATGCACTCCATGATCTGGCCGACGGATGGCAACTCCGACGAGTCGCGATGGAACGCCGGATCCCAGAGATGCGAGCGGAGGAGCGCCTTCGGGCACTGGGTGTAGACCGCCGTCGTCGTGACGACGACCACCGTCGCCGGCCGCTTGCCCTCGATCTCGAACGAGCGGCACAGCTCCTCGTCGGTGGACACCCCGGCCGTGCCGTTCACTCGAAGCGTGATGCCGATGCCGGGGACCAGGAAGAGCAAGCCGATCCGCCCGTCGACGACGATATTGCGCAGCGAGTCGAGCCGGTTGTTGCCTCGGCGATCGGGGAGGAGGAGCGTTCGCTCATCGGCGACCCGGACGAAGCCTGCAGGGTCGCCGCGAGGGGAGCAATCCAAGCCGGCGGGACCACTCGTGGCCACGAGCACGAAGGGCGAAGCCTCCACGTAGGCGCGATGGAGCTCGGTCAGATGATCGAGCTCCTTGGTCAGCGCCACCGGCACCGGGGCGTCGTAGAGCGCCTCGAGCTCTTCCATCGTCCGGACGATTCCCATGGCGCTGACGGTACTTCGGGTCGGCTCTCCATCGGCTTTGATTGCGAGGTGGCCCATACCCATTCGCACGCCGGCTCATCGGTGTCTCCGGCTAAGCGCCGAACCCTGATGATCGCAGCCGGCGTCGTTGCGCTGCTGGTGGTGGTCGGCCTCGTCGCTCTCTGGCCGACCGACGACCTCGGCGAGGGCCTCGGCGACCTTGGGTTCAGCAGCGAGTTCTACGACGCTCGGGTCGAGGCGATCGCCGAGGGGCCATGCGCCGGAACAGACGAGTCCGAGAAGATCCTCTGCAAGGACGTCGTCCTCCGCCTGTTGCAAGGCCCCGACGACGGCGAGACCACCTCCCTGCAGTTCACCAGCGACGGGGTGACGACGCCAACGTTCCGAGAGGGAGACACCATCGTCGTCTCCCGCCAACCCGGGGCCGAGCTCGGCTTCGAGTACGCCTTCGCCGATCGCAGCCGCAAACCCGTGCTCTTGGCGCTGGCCATCGTGTTTGCCCTGGCCGTGGTGCTGCTCGGCCGGCTGCGAGGTCTGGCCGCCCTCGGCGGCCTCATCGTCAGCTTCGTGATCCTGCTGCGGTTCGTCCTCCCAGGGATCCTTTCCGGCGAGAGTCCGCTCATCGTGTCGATCGTCGGTGCGGCCGCCATCGCATTCCTCGCCATCTACGTGGCCCACGGCTTCGGTCCGTTGACGACGGTGGCGCTGCTCGGCACGTTGGGCGCTCTCGGCCTCACGGTGGCGGCGGCGCAGTTGTTCGTCAACCTCGCCGACTTCAGCGGGTTCGCGACCGAGGAAGCCATCTTCTTGAACGTGGCCCAAGGGGGCATCGACCTCCGGGGCCTCACACTGGGCGGGATCGTCATCGGCGCCCTCGGTGCCATCGACGACATGACCGTCACCCAGGCCTCGGTCGTGGCGGAGCTGCGGGACGCCGACCCTCACATCGGCCGCGGCCGGCTGTTCGCCTCGGCCATGCGCGTCGGCCGCGACCACGTGGCGTCGACGGTGAACACGCTGGCCCTCGCCTACGCCGGTGCGTCGCTGCCGCTCCTGATCCTCTTCGTGCTGGCGGAGCAGTCGCTCGGCACCGTCGCCAACGGCGAGACGGTGGCCACCGAGATCGTGCGGACGCTCGTCGGCTCCCTCGGCCTCGTAGCGGCCGTTCCTCTGACCACCTGGCTCGCCGTGTGGGCGGTAAGCCCGTCCGACCGACGCTCGTCGCCCGCGCTCGACGAAAGCGTCCCTTCGCGCTGATCTTCAGCGGATCCCGAGCACCTCGGGCAACTCGGCGTGGGAGGCCACGACGAACGTGGCTTCGGTCCCCTCCGACTCGGCATCGTCGAACGCGCCGGAGTAGCGAATCGCCGTCATGCCCATGGCCAGCGCGCCCGCCACGTCGGTGCGCTTGAGGTCGCCGACGTGGGCCGACGCCGACGGCGCAACGCCGCCAAGACCCTGCAATGCGTGCCGGAAAATCTCGGGGGCCGGCTTGTAGCACCCGACCTCGTCGGAGAACGACCAATGGTCGAAGAGGGCGAGCAGACCGTTGTGGTCGAGGATCTCGCGCAGGGCTGAACCCGGGGTCATGCCCACATCACAGATGATCCCGATCCTCACACCCGACGCCTTCAACCGGCGGAGGCAGCCCTCGATCCCCTCGGTCAACGACGGGTAGTTCGAGGTCGAGTACGTGAAGGACGAGATGAGGGCATCGTGCACCTCATGCGGCACGTCGTAGCCGAGCTCGTCGAGGATGTCGACGGCCGCCTCGACGTGGGTGTACTGCTCGTTGGTCTGCCAGGCGCCGAGGAACCGTTCCCACGACGACGCCATCGCCGCATCGAGGTGCGCCCGTTCGGTGGCGAAGCCGGCATCTTCGAGGATGCCCAGCCAGGCGTCGAGCCGCGTATCGCGCCCGGCGCCTCCACCGTCGACGACGAGGGTGTTCCAGAAGTCGAAGGTGATGGCCTCGATGCGGTCATCGGCCATCAGGCGAAGCGGGTGTGCATCGGGCGGATCACGCCGTCGGTCACCGCTTGGGCCGCGACCGCCGAGGCCACCAGCTCGACCACGTGCTTGTTGAAGACCGACGGCACGATGTAGCCGGCCGAGAGCTCGTCGTCGGGCACGGCGTCGGCGATGGCTCGGGCGGCGGCCAGCTTCATCCCCTCGGTGATCGTCATCGCGCCGGCATCGAGGGCGCCGCGGAAGATGCCGGGGAAGCACAACACGTTGTTGATCTGGTTGGGGTAGTCGCTGCGCCCCGTGGCGATCACGGCGGCCAGACCCTCGGCCTCTTCGGGCAGGATCTCCGGGTCGGGGTTGGCCAAGGCAAACACGATCGGGTCGTCGTGCATGACCCGCAGGTCGTCACGACGCACGAGGCCAGGACCAGATACCCCGATGAACACGTCAGCGCCTGGCAGCACCTCGTGCAGGGCGCCTTTGCGCATCTCGGGGTTGGTGTTCTCGGCCAGCCACTGTTTGGAGGGGTCCATCTCTCCCCGACCGGAGTAGATGGCTCCCTTGCGATCGATGCCGATCACGTTGGCCACGCCGGCCTGCATGAGGATCTTGGTGATGGCGACGCCGGCGGCCCCAACGCCGGCGATGACGACCTTGAGGTCCTCCATCGACTTGCCCACGACTTTCAGCGCGTTCTCCAGGGCCGCCAGCACCACGACGGCCGTGCCGTGCTGGTCGTCATGGAAGACGGGGATGTCGAGCAGCGCCTTGAGCCGCTCCTCGACCTCGAAACACCGAGGCGCGGCGATGTCCTCGAGGTTGATCCCTCCGAAGACCGGCGCCAACCGTTGCACCGTCTCGACGATCTCGTCGGCGCTCTGCACGTCGAGGCAGATCGGGAAGGCGTCAACGCCGGCGAACTCCTTGAAGAGGAGCGCCTTGCCCTCCATCACCGGCAGCGCCGCCGCCGGGCCGATGTCACCCAGGCCGAGCACCGCCGTCCCGTCGGTCACGACGGCGATGGTGTTCGCCTTGATCGTGAACTTGTGTACTTCGGGAGGGTTGTCGGCGATGGCACGGCACACCCGGGCCACGCCCGGGGTGTAGGCCATCGAGAGGTCGTCGCGGTTCTGCAACGGGATGCGCGACCGAATCTCGATCTTGCCTCCCTCGTGCATGAGGAAGGTGCGGTCCCGCACACTCACGACGGCAACGCCCTCGAGGGACTCGACGACGGTCCGGATCCGCTTGACGTGGGCTTCGTCGATCGTGAACACGGTGATGTCTCGGATCATCCGGTGCCCGTGCACCTCGACGATGTCGAGACCGGCGATGTTGCCGCCGGCGTCACCGATGGCCGTGGCCAGGCGGCCGAGCATGCCGGGGGCGTCATCGAGCTCGACGCGCATGCGGACGGAGTACGAAGCGTTGGGACCAGCCACGCCGAGAGTGTCGCCGAGGGGACGGCCCCTGAACAAAACAGAAGAACAACGAAGCGCCCCGCTCCCGGCGGAGCGAGGCGCTTCGGATGGGGTGACACACGCACCGGCTGGCCCGGCGCGGGTACGACGAGATGCTTCAGGCGCCCTCGCGCTCCATCTGCTCGAGGCAGCGGCGAATCTCCGACGCCCGGAAGCGACGGTGACCGCCGAGGGTCCGGATGGCTGTGATCTTGCCGGCTCGGGCCCATCGGGTGACGGTCTTGGGGTTGACCCGGAAGAGCGCTGCGACTTCGGCCGGAGTGAGGAGTGCGTCGTTGGTGGGCTGGTCGGCCATTCGGGGGTCCCTTTCAAAGGTGTGTCCGATTGCTCCCTGAACGTACGGTCGGAAACCTTTGGGGTCGATAGCCCTCTGGGACCATTTTGGGTGGCCCGTTCGCACTAGTCATCGATTCGGAGGTTGGCGCTCACCCCCTGGTCGGCTTCCGCGGTCAGCCAGCCGACAGGTGCGAGGGCTGCCGCCTCCTGGAGGGTACGTTGCTGGAAGTGCAGGTCTTCGG
>JBKJKM010000283.1:0-4323 GCA_046597375.1 Acidimicrobiales bacterium
TCGTGGGTGGAGACGAGGACGTCGCCCAATCGGGCCACGGCCGCCTGGAACTCGTGGCGGCTCTGTTCGAGATCGTGAACGTGTTGGCGGAGGTTGTCGGTCATCTCGTTGAAGGCCTGCCCCAGCGACACCAACTCGACGTCGCCGGTCGGCTCGACACGCTGGCTCAGGTCGCCGCGCGACACCGCCTTTGCCGCATCGACGAGGTCGTTGACCGGTCCCGTCACCAGCCCGCTGACCACGTAGCCGACGAGCACGATCAACACCGTCAGGATGAAGAGCAGACCGGCGAAGAGCAAGATCAGCTCGGTTCTCCCCTCCCCCGGTGCCGGGAGCGAAGAGGCGAGAATGACGATCCGCTCGTCGGACATGGCGCCCACCACGATGCGCGGCGTCTCGCCGAACGAGGCCTCGTACTCACCGACGAGGGCCGATCGGTCGGGCAGCGGACCGACGTCATCGGTGCTGGCCACGAGGACGCCACCCGCCACCAGGGAAATGGCGATCCCCTCCGCTCGGGCCACCCGGGCCAACCGCACGCCGTCCGACCAGCGTCCGGCGGTGATCGTGCCGCCGTCGGGCAACGCGCTCCGGGCCAGCACGGCCCGCCCGTTGATGTTCCCCGCCTTGGCCAGGCGCACGACATTTTCGTCCGACGGCGCCTCGACGTCCGGCACCAACACCGGATCGCGCCGGGCGGCCGCAACGATGCCCGATGCCCCGGCGGCGTCTTCGACCACGACGACGTCGAGATCGTCGTCGAGGAGGACCTGCCGGAGGGCGGCGTCGAGGTCGGAGCCGCCGATCGTGAGGCTGGCGGCCAGCCGGCTGTCACGGGCGATGGCGGTGGTCAGGCGCTCGACGTCCACCTGGTCGGACTGCAGCACCGCATCGGCGAAGGCGGCCCCTTGGCGGAGACGGTCGAAGGTGCGTTGCTCGACCTCGTTCCCGATGAGGTTCACCACGGTCACGCCGACGGCGGTGATCGGGATGACGATCGTGAGGGCGACCAGGAGCGTCAATCGTCGGCGCAAGGTCAAGCCCATACTGTACGTATCGCTGGGGATGGGCTCCGACTGGAGCCAGACGGTACACTTGGCACTCGTCCAGTGAGAGTGCCAACGGAGGCCGTCGCACCGATGCCCACCTACGAATACGCCTGCAAGGCCTGCAGCGAGCGACTCGAGGTCGTCCAGTCGTTCACGGACGCGCCGTTGACCGAGTGCCCCTCCTGTGGTGGCACGCTGCGCAAGATCTTCTCTTCTGTCGGCATCGCCTTCAAGGGCAGCGGGTTCTACAAGAACGACAGCCGCTCGAAGTCGTCCTCGTCGGCGCCGGCCACATCGAGCACCTCAGAGTCCAAGGGCGAGTCCACCTCGTCCTCCGCCGACTCGTCCACCTCATCGAAGTCGTCGGAGTCGAAGTCATCGGAGTCGAACTCGAAGTCGTCCGAGCCGAAAGCGAAGCCGTCGACGGACGCCAAACCGTCGGCCCCCTCGTCGAGCTCCGCCGCCGCCTCCTAGGCGCCGTCCGTGCGGGGTGATGACGTCGCATTCGGCGTCTTCGGCGGCTCCGGGTTCTATGAGTTCCTCGAAGACGTCGTCGAGGTGCCGGTCCACACCCCTTACGGGGCGCCGTCGGCGGCGGTCGCCATCGGCACGGTCGAGGGCCGACGGGTGGCCTTCCTCCCGCGCCACGGGGTCCATCACGAGCTGCCGCCGCACCGGATCAACTTCCGGGCCAACGTCTGGGCCCTCCACTCGCTGGGCGTCCGCCGCATCTTCGGACCCTGCGCCGCCGGTTCCCTGTCCCCCTCCGTGCGTCCCGGCTCCTTCGTCGTGCTCGATCAACTCGTCGACCGGACGTTCGGGCGATCGGCCGACAGTTACTTCGACGGCGGTGTCGTCGGCCACGTCTCCTTCGCCGACCCGTATTGCCCCGAGCTCCGGGCGGTGGCGGTCGCCGCCGGCCGGGCTGCCGGAATCGAGGTCCACGAGGAGGGGACGGTGGTCGTCGTGCCAGGGCCGCGCTTCTCCACCCGCGCCGAGTCGGCCTCGTTCCGGCGCGAGGGGTGGACCACGATCAACATGACGCAATACCCCGAGGCCTACCTGGCCCGGGAGTTGGGCGTCTGTTACTGCGGCATCGCCCTGGTGACCGACTTCGACACCGGCGTCGACGACGCGCCTCACGTGGCTGCGGTGACGATGGACGACGTCTTCGCCATGCTGCGATCCAACGTCGAGCACACCCGTTCGCTGCTCTTTTCCGCCTTGCCCGCCGTTCCCCTCGAGCGCCTCGGCTGCGCCTGTGCGGCGGCCCTCGGCCAAGGACCTCTTCGCACCTGATCATGGCCTCGCTCTGCGTCGCTGGCGCTCCTTTCCGCTCGGCGGGCGCTGGTCGCTGGCGCTCCTGGCGCGCCTAGTCTGAAGGCGACGGTCGCTTCCTCCTCCGCTGCCCACTGCGCATCTGCAGGAGGACCAACCCATGCCCGTCTCTCCCCTCTGGCGCCGTCGGGCGCGTGCGTGGACCCGCCGATCTCCCGTGCGGTGGTGGACCGCCGTCGCCGCGCTCGGCCTGCTCACGCTCATCGTGGTCCGCTCGGCCCTGGCGACAGCGGCCGATGCCAAGGCCACGTACGGCCCCCCGGTGCTCGTCCCGGTCGTGATCACGGCCGTGGCCGCCGGCGACGCCGTGGCCCCGTCGGCGGTCGTCTCCACCCGGCGTCCGTCGTCGTCCGTCCCCGACGCCGAGGTCGCGCAGGACTGGGCCGGTCGCACCGCCCTCGTCCCCCTCGTGCCCGGCGAGGTGCTGCTGGCGTCGAAGCTGGCACCCGATGGCCTTGTCGGCGCCGCCGCCCTGCTTCCCGCCGGCGCCCGGGCCCTCGCCATCCCCGGCGGCCCCGGCGGCCGCCCTCCCCTCACCATCGGTGATCGCGTCGACGTCCTCGCCACCGTGGCGGACTCCGGCGAGGCCGGCGCCTCGGCGCCGACCCTGACCGTCGCCACGGCCGCCCTCGTCCTCCACGTCGACGACGCCACCGACACCGTGACCGTCGCCGTCACCCCCGACGAAGCCCCCGCCGTCGCCTTCGCCGTCGCCACCGCCGCCGTCACCCTCGCCCTCACGGGCCCCTGAAACCCGCCCCAACCGCGTCCACTTCGGAGTTCTTGCTGTCCCGACAGAGACAACTCCGAAGTGAAGGAGGCACTTGTGGAGCTCGACCGCTGGACTGCCGTGACCGAACTGGCGGCGACCCAATGGGGTCTCGTCGCCACCAACCAATTGGTCAGCCTGGGGATGACCGATCCTGAGATCGCGTGGGCGAGGGCTTCAGGACGATTCGCCTCGGTTCGGCGGGGCGTTCACCTCGTCGCCGGTTCGCCGGTGTCGCCCTACCACCCCGTTCTCGCCGCATGCCTGGCGACCGGACCTTCCACTGTGGGGTCGCACCTCTCGGCGGCTTGGCTGTGGGGGTTCGATCGCGTGCGGGCCGACCACGTCGAGGTCACCACGACGTTGGCTGCGCCGCGCCAGCTGACCGATGTCCGCACCCACACGACGAGCAAGCTGCTGCCGGGCGACATCGACGTTTGCAACGGGGTGCCGGTCACGTCGCCGGCCCGCAGCGCAGTCGACCTCGCCTCAGTGCTGACGGAGTTCCTCCTTGCGAGGTTCATCGACCACATCCGGCGTCGGCGGCTCGCGAGTTACACCGACGTGGCGGCCCACCTCGAGGTCCTCGGTGGGCGCGGTCGATCGGGCACCCGCAAGCTCCGGGCCGTGCTGGCACCCCGGCTGGAGGGGTTAGACGCTGGCGACACCGACGCCGAGGTCCGGGTCGTGGAAGCGTTGCTGCACTTCGGCGTGCCCCGTCCCGAGCAGAACGTGCAGGTCGTCGCCGGCACACGGGTGTACATCGTCGACCTCGCCTGGCCGGCGTTCCGCATCGCCGTCGAGCTCGACGGGTTCGATCCCCATGGTCTTCTGCGCACGACCTTCGACAACGACAAGGACCGCGACCTCCGCCTCAAGCGCGTCGGCTGGGAGCTCATCCACATCACCACCCGTACCGATCTCCGTCTTCTGGCGACCTACCTGCTCGAACGCCTGTCCGGTTCGCACTTGACCTCGTCCTGACAACGACAACTCCGAAGTGGACGGGGATGGGGGCTAGCGGGCGAGGGCGATGGCGATGATGGCGACGCCGGCGACCGAGCGGTAGACGACGAAGGGGAGGAACGTTCGGGTGCGGATGAGGCGGAGGAGGGCGGAGACGGCGATGAACCCGGTGACGCCCGAGGCGAGGATCCCCCAGGCGAA
>JBKJKM010000135.1:0-6797 GCA_046597375.1 Acidimicrobiales bacterium
CGTTCGAGGAAATCGCCCACCGTCAGCGGAACACGCATGTCTGCACCTCTCGTCGCACTGTGACATCTGCCACCGCCAAGGTACTCGCCGTTTCGCAGCGTTCACCCGGAGGTAGGACGCCTCCGAACCCCTGCACGCGGCGTGTGCCGGCACGGTCCCTCCGGGGCTCCGCCGGCCCCGCTCCGAAAGGATGCGCCGGGCTCATGACACGCCTGGCGACGATGGCCGTCCTGGTCATCGCCGCCTTCGCCCCGCTGGGCATCAAGCAGCCGTCGTCGGGGGCATCCGCGCGCCCGGCCGGACGGAGCCGCGCCACTGCCCTCGATCAGGCACGGTCATCCCTTCCTCTGCCGCGTGCGTCGTCGTCGTCGTCGGTGGACGTGGGACGCCGCCGTCCGCCGACCGAGCGAGCCGATCGCAGCCGTCGACGTCAGGCTCCGCAGGGCGACGGCACCTGGACGGCCCTTGCCGCATGCGAATCGGGGGGTGACCCTCGGGCGCGAAGCGCCGGCGGTCAGTACTTCGGTGCGTTTCAGTTCAGCCTCGCCACGTGGCGGAGCCTCGGCCTCGAGGGAAACCCGACGAACCACTCCTACGAAACGCAACTGGCCGCCGCCCGGCGGCTGCAAGCTCGCTCCGGGTGGGGACAGTGGCCACGGTGCTCCCGGCGCCTCGGGCTGCGATAGCTCCGGCGGTGGCTCAGCGGTCGCCGAAGAGGCGAGAAAACCGCCGTTTCCGAGATCCCTGATCGGCGCCGCCCGCCTGTTCCACCTCGGGAGGCGCGCTGGGCTCGGTGAACTTCTCGGCGAACCCCGGCGGAGGCGACGAGGGCTCGATCTGTTTGCGGCCCCTCGACCCGATGAGCGGCTCGCGCTCGACGGGCAGGACCACGGGCTCGACGGCGCGGAGCGGCGTAGGAGACGGTGCGGGTGTTTTCTCAAGGGAGACAGCGGAATCGTGGTCGGCACGGTCATCGGTCGCCGGCGATGACGATGCCTCGCGGCGTCGCCGGGCGAACAATTCCGTGGCCTCGGCCCGTACGACGTCGGCATCTTCCTGGGCCCGGGCGCGGACGGCGTCGGCTGCCTCCGTCGCATCCTGGGCCCGAGCGGCGGCATCATCTTCGGCCTCCTGACGTATGTCCCCGGCGTGGGCATCGGCCGTGCGCAGAACGTCGGCCGCCTGCTCACTGGCCGCCTGAAGGATCACCTCGGTCTCGGCGGAGATTCGGTGGTCGGCGTCGGCCTGCATGCGGACGACCTCGGCCCGGCCCTGCTCGATGGCTTGGGTCCGCAGGCGCTCCCCGTCGTCGACGGCCTCCGACAGCACTCGGCGAGCCTGGGCCCGCAGCTGCTCGGCCTCGGCCCCGGCGCGCGAGACGACAGCGCCGGCGGTCGAACCTGCTCGCCGGAGCAACTCGGCCACTTCCAAGTCGACTTGGCGCCGGCGGTCCTGTGCTTCCGATGCTGCCTCCTCGTGCACGCGCCGAACGGCTGACTCCGCGTCGCCGACGGCGGCCGCAACGATGCGGTCGGCTTCCGACTGGGCGACAGCCGCCGCGCCGTCGACGATCTTGCGGCGCTCCTCATGGGCTTCGTCGAGCCACTCCTCGATCTCGGCCTCAGCCGCCCGCAGCACTTCTCCTCGAGCCGCATCAAGGCCAGATCGATCCCGACGCCGCTCCTCTTCGATCGCCGCCGTGCGCGCCTCGAAGTCCAGGCGACGTTGCTCGAGGTCGGCTTGGGCCTCGCTCTCGAGCTCGTCCAGCCGAGCCTCCGCCATGGCATCGGCAGCGACACGGTCGGCATCGAGCTGCGCCGCCCGAGCGGCGAACTCGGCTTCGAGGTGGCGTTGGCGCTGCTCGACCTCGACCTGACGGGCGGCCATCGCTTCTTCCCGTTCAGCCAGCCGGCGGCCGGCCTCCGCTTGTTCATGGGGAAGCGCAGCCGTTGCTTGGGCGGTGCGTTCGGCCAGTTCCGCCTCCATCCGGCGACGGTGCTCCTGGACGGCCGCCATCGCCGTCTCGTGCGAGGCGTCGAGCCGCTGCGCCCGCGCCGCCAGCCGGCGCTCGACCTCGCCGCGGCGCGCCTCGAGTTGGGCCTCCGATGCGGCGGAGCGGTCGGCAAGTTCGGTCCTCAGTTCCCGTCGTCGAGCTTCGAGGTCGGACATCGCCGAACGGTGTGCGGCATCGAGCGAACGGGTCCGCTCGACAAGGTCGGCCTCGGCCCTGGCCCGATCGGTCGCGGCGGCCGACGCCAGTGCCTCCCGCTGGTTCGCGACCGTCGCCAACGCCGCACGGTGTTCGGCCCGGGCCCGTTTGCGTTCGGCTCGTAACTCGGCCCGCACCCGCGCCATCTGCTCGTCGGCTTCGGATGTCCGGGTGGCGACGATCGCCGCAGCCTCGACCTCAGCGGCGGCGACGGCCTCGCCCCGCACGCGCTCGGCGTCGGCCTCGGCCATCGAACGAACCCGGTTGGCCATGGCCTCGGCGTCGGCGCGGACCCGATGCGAGGCTTCGTTCGCGCGGTTCCGGATGGCGACGGCTTCCTGCTCGGCGCGTGCGTGAATGGCCCGGCCCTCGTGTTCGACCTCGAGTCGCCTCTGGATGATCGCTGCGCCGGCCTCGCGCTCGGTCCTGCGGATCTCGGCCTGTCGCTCCCTGACCTCTTGGAGCATCCGGGCCCGTTCCGCCTCGGCGGCTGCGAGCGTGCGCTGGAAGAGCTCCGACGAGGTCACCTCGGCATCGAGCGCAACGGGGACCGTGGGAGGGGTGGGTGGCACCCGGCGTCGGCGAGCGACTGACGACGCGCCATCGAGGAACTCGAGCTGCGGGTCGTCACCCCCGTCCGGGTCGTTCGGCACGCCCCATCATCGCGGACCTAGCCGACGGCTCGGAGGATCTCCTCCAGGCTCGTTTCGCCCGTCGCTGCCTTCTGCAGGCCGTCATCGCGCATCGTGACCATGCCCTGATCGATGGCCAGCGCCTGAATGTCACGGGGGATCGCTTTGCCTACCACGAGGTGATCGATCTCCTCGGACATCTCCAGGACCTCGTGGATGGCGATCCGGCCCCGGTACCCCGTCTTCGAGCAGGCGTTGCAGCCGGCGGAGCGGAAGAACGTGTGGCCCTTGCCCTCGTAGAGCCAGTCGGGAAGCAGCCCGTCCAGTGTCTCGTCGGACGCCGGGTTGTGCGGCTCCTTGCAGCGCTCGCAGAGCCGGCGAGCCAGGCGTTGCGCCACGATGCAGTTCAACGAGGACGTCACCATGAAGGGCTCGATGCCCATGTCGAGCAAGCGCACGGGCGTCGAGGTTGCGTCGTTGGTGTGGAGCGACGTGATGACGAGGTGGCCGGTGAGGGCGGCCTCGCAAGCGATCTTGGCCGTCTCGACATCGCGCATCTCGCCGATCATCACGACATCAGGATCGGCCCGGAGGATGGAGCGGAGAGCCGTCGGGAACCCGAGGCCGGCCTTGCGGTTGACCTGCATCTGTTTGACACCGGCCAGGCGATACTCGATCGGATCCTCGACGGTGATGATGTTGCGGGAGGGGAGGTTGATCTCGGCGATGGTCGCGTACATCGTCGTGGACTTCCCCGACCCGGTCGGGCCAGTGACGATGATCGCACCCCACGGCCGGCGGAAAGACGCCTCGAACACCTTCAGTGCGGCAGCCGACATACCGAGTTCCGTCAGCGAGCGGACGCCCTCCGACTCCTCGAGCACGCGGATGACGATGGCCTCGCCGTAGGCCGTGGGAAGCGTGACGACGCGAAGCGAGACCGACCGCGAGTTCACAGTCAGGGCGATGCGACCGTCCTGGGGCACGCGTCGCTCGGCGATGTTGATGTCGGCCATGATCTTGATGCGACTGACGACGCTGGCCTGGGCGGCGCGCGGCACCGTCATGATCTCGTGGAGCACGCCGTCGATGCGGAAGCGCACCTTCATGTCGCGCTCGCCCGGATCGAGGTGGATGTCCGAGGCCCGCTCGGCGACGGCTCGGGTGATGAGCTGGTTGACGAACTGGATGACCGGTGCGTCCTCGGCCGCTGCCGTCGCCGACAGCGTTAGGTCTTCGTCCTCGAGTTGATCCTGTTCGATGCGCAGTATCGCCTCATCGGTCTCGGCTGCGCCCCACACCCGGTCGATGGCTCGCAAGAGCTGGCCCGGCTCGGCCATGATCGCCCGAACCTCTTGGCCCGTGACCGACCGCACGTCATCGAGAGAGAAGACGTTCGTGGGGTTGACCATGGCGACCAGGAGCCGGTCGCCATCCCGACCGATCGGCAGTAGCTGGTGGTACCGGGCGAAGGACTCCTTGACGAGCTGCACCGCCGACGGGTCGATCGGCCGCTCCTCGAGGTCGACGAAATCGAGCCCAAAGTGCTCGGCGAGGATGCGCACGAGCTGCACCTCTCCGACGTACCCGCGGGTGACGAGGATGGTGCCCAACCGGTCGGCCGTCACCTGCTGCTCGCGCAGCGACTCTTCCAGTTGTTCTTCGCTGATGACCCCGCGGGCGATCAGCATCTCGCCCAGCCGAGGCCCTCGGGCCCGCTTGGCGACTTGGGTGTTCTTGGGAGTGGCCACGACTTGTTATCGGCGCGTTCTGCCGGTTTTGTAGGAACTAGCCCCGTCTAGGGAGGCCTGTCATCCTTCGGTCAGCCCGAAGACGGGCATCGTCTGGCGGCCGAAGTTGCGGCACTCGTCCGACGACGGGCGCCAAATGTCGATGCGATTTCCCTTGATGAGCCCACCCGTGTCGATCGCCGTCCTGGTGCCTTCACCGGCGATGTAGACCTCGGTGCCGAGCGGGATGACGCGAGGATCGACGGCGATGCCGGAACGGGCCACGGGCTTGCCCGAGGCGGTGGTACCGCGCAACGAATAGCAGGTGAGCTCGAAGTCGCCGAGGTACCGGCCACCCGTGCTGACCCAGGTACCGGCACCGCTCACGGTGGCTTCGGCGTCGACGACCGGGCCGGACACGGCGTTGGCCAGCGAGCCGTGGAACCCGGCGTCGCCGTAGGTGAAGACCCCCCCGTCGCGGGCGACCAACCAGTAGCCGTTGCCCGAGGGGGTGGCCGCCATGCCGACGATCGGTTCATTGAGGCGAAGAGCGCCGGCCGAACCCCGGAAGGAGGCGTCGCCGAAGGCGAAGATGCCGCCGTCGCGCGCCACCAACCAATATCCCTGCCCGGAGGGCGTGGCGGCCATGCCGACGATCGGCTGGTTGAGCTTGATTCCCCCGGTCGATCCGAGGAACACGGCATCGCCGAAGGCAAAGATGCCGCCGTCACGAGCGACGAGCCAGTAGCCCTCGCCGGTCGGCGTCGCCGCCATGCCCACGATCGGCTGGTTGAGCGGGCCCGTGGCGGCCGAGCCCTCGAAGGCTGCACTGCCGAAGCCGAAAATGCCCCCGTCAGAGGCGACAAGCCAGTACCCCTTGCCATCGGGAGCCGGGGCGATGTCCACAACCGTCGACGACGACCCCGCCGGGAGCGACCCGTGGAAGGCGGCGTCGCCGAAGGCGAAAACGGCCCCCCGGTTCGAGGCCAGCCAATAGCCCGCTCCGGTGGGGGTCCGGCCCATGCCCGTCACGGCGTTGCCCGACGCCGAGCCGAAGACCGTCGCATCTCCGGTCGCCAGGACCGTGCCCGGGCCAGAGCCGCCGGCGCCGGCCAACTCGAGACCTGCCGCCATCGTGACGCCGGCCATGGTCGCCGCCAAGACGGCGGCACCACGGCGGACGAGGCGCGTGAGATGGCGGCGCCGGAGGCGCGACGGGGTTTTGGCGGAGTGCTGCATGCGGGGGTGCTCCCTTCAGAGCGACACTCCAGGCACAGGGCGACCGCGCGGAAGAAGAGGGCGAGGACGCGTACAGGAGCATCGGGGGCTCGGGACCGGGGCCCAGCGAGCGAGACGGGCGCCGCACCCTCAGAGCCGGGACAGGGGTCCCAGCGGGATGCGACTGCTTGCTGTAGTTAGCAAGACCCTACCGGACGGCAGCGCGCTCTGCCAAGCACCCCGGAACGAGGTGCCGAACTCCTTCTTGATCGCCCGTTCGGAGGAGACCTACGAGTCGGAGGTGCGCTGCGTGCCGACCTTGAGCTCCCGGAACGGCTGGTCGCGGTCGACCTGAGGCTCCTTCGGGAGGGCGAGCACGCGTTCGCCGATGATGTTGCGCTGCACCTCATCGGTCCCGCCGGCGATTCGTGACGCCGGCGCCGACAACACCATGGCCGCCCAGCGGGGTGCCTTGCGATCGTCGGGAAGCCATGCCTGGCCAGCGGGCCCGGCGATGGCGATGCCAAGGTCGGACGAGCGGCGGGCGAGAAGGGCGCCGGCCAACTTGGCGATCGAGCCCTCGGGCCCGGGCGCCTTTCCGGACTTCAGGGCTGCGCGCGTGCGCTGGCCGATGAACCCCATGATGCGCTGGCGGATGTAGACGTCGACCAGACCCTGGCGGATGACCGGGTCGTCGATGAGCCCCCGCTGGCGGGCCAGCTTGGCCATCGGCTCGATGCCGCCGCCCGAGCCCCGCCGCGCTCCCCCGCCGCCGGACCCGATGGCCACGCGCTCGTTGGCCAGCATGGCGATGGCGCAGCGCCAGCCGTCGTCGACGGCGCCGATGACGTGGCTGGCCGGCACCCGGACGTCGGTGAAGTACACCTCGTTGAACCCCGACCCGCCGTTCATCTGCCGCAGCGGCCGCACTTCGACCCCAGGGGCCTTGAAGTCGATCACGAACATCGTGATCCCGCGATGCTTGGGCATGTCGGGGTTGGTACGGGC
>JBKJKM010000157.1:0-27696 GCA_046597375.1 Acidimicrobiales bacterium
CGGTTTCTGGGGAACCTTGCCTGCCATGCCGCTCACGGTACGCCCTTCCGGGCCAGTGGACGGTCATTTGGCCTCGCCGGCGGCGACAGGAGAGAGACGATGCCTTCACCGGGGCGAGTGACGCGAAGCGGTCCCGCTCGCGCCTGGGAGGACAAGCGAACGGGACCGTCGTTGTACAAATGATCGACCGGCGAAGCTTCGACTTGAGCGGAACCTCGGCGTGAAACTGTCGGCGGCTTCCTGCTCTTCGCCCGCTAGCGCCGGCTGTGATCGAGGAGTGAGATCACTTCCACCGGGAGGCCGCGTACGAGGCCGTCGAGCACCTGGCGGAGCAAGACGGTTCGACGTACCAGCGCCTCGAGCGCCAGCCGGCGGCCAGCCTCGTCGGCATGCCGGGCGACTCCGGCGGCCAGTGACACCGCAGTCGCCGCGTCGGCGAAGGCATCGGAAGCTTGGCGAATGAGCAGCTGCAGGCCGTCGGTGAAAACCTCGCTCTGCTCGTCGATGGCGATCGTGAGCATTTCGACGTCCTCATCAGCGAGGGCACTCCCGTGCTCGAGCATCGTTGCCGCCGACCCGGAGATCACCGCCAGAGAGTTCAACAGGCCGTGGGCCACCACGGCATCCAACTCCCGCTGGGCATCCACACCGACATCCTGCCCCTTTCGTTCGGATCGCACCCTCGGGCAGGCCAGCCGATCTCCGGGCCGGGCGGTGGCAGCTACCGATGACCCACCCGCATGGCAGCATCGGCTGGTGGGGCCCGACAAGATGCCGGCGGCCGAGGTGAACATCGACGTGGCGATGGTGGCCGAACTGATCGCTGAGCAGTTCCCCCACTGGAGCGGGCAGACGATCACCCCGTTGGCCTTCGGCTGGGACAATGCCGTGTTCCGCCTCGGGCACGAGCTCCTCGTTCGACTTCCTCGGCGCGCCGCCGGAGCCGCCCTGGTGGAGGGCGAGCAACGCTGGCTCCCCCTCCTCGCGCCTTCACTTCCTCTTCGCATCCCGGCGCCGGTTGCGACGGGTCGGCCGGGGTGTGGCTATCCGTGGCGGTGGAGCGTGAGCCCCTGGTTTGCCGGTGACATCGCCGCCCGCACCCGGCCCGCCGACCTGGGGGTCACTGCCGACACACTCGGCGCGTTCCTGGAGGCCCTCCACCAACCCGCTCATCCAGAGGCGCCCCGCAACCCGGTACGGGGCGGTCACCTGATCACCCGGGACGAGCGGACTCGTGCGATGGTCGACCGATTGGGCGACACGGTCGACCGACGGGCCGTGATCGACGCTTGGGACCGTGCCCTGGCCACGCCCCCCGCCGATGGGGTCGACGTTTGGCTGCATGGCGACCTCCATCCAGCCAACCTCATCGTCGATGACGGGCGCTTGGCCGCCGTCATCGACTTCGGCGACCTCACCGGCGGCGATCCGGCCACGGATCTCTCCGTGGCGTGGATGCTCTTCGACGAGCCGGAACGGGCGCGCTTTCGGAGGGCCGCCGGCCCCGCCGCCGCCGACGACGCCACGTGGGAGCGCGCCAGGGGTTGGGCCACCACGCTGGCGATCGCTTTTCTGGCCAACTCCGCCGACAACCAGGTCATCGCCGCCATCGGGTGGCGCACCCTTGGCGCGCTGTTGGCCGACGGGTCGCCGGGTGCGGTCGCGTAGACCACGCTGACCAGGCAAGCTCGTTGGATGTTGCGCTCCCGAGGCGACCGCGAGGACGACTCGCTCGAGGCCGTCGACGTCCCCCCCTCCCCGTGGACTCCGCTCGAAGCGTCAGGGTCGCACCCACCACCGGTTTCGGGTGCGGCGACGAGCCTGCCGCACGCCGAGGGGCCGGCCCGCTGGTGGGAAGCGGTGCCCCACCGTCCCGCCATGCCTCGCCTCGAGGATTTGCCGTCCAACCTTCCTTCCGCCGATGCCCCGCCGGCCATCGAGGCCCCCACCGCCGTGAGCCTCCTCGTCCCCTGGCGTCGGCGCACGGTCTTCGCCGTTCTGGCGGCGGTCGCCCTTGGCGGTGGCATCACCGGCTCGGTGCTCACGCGAGTCATCGGCGGCCCGGAACGCGATGCCAACGCTGGCGCGGTGGGCACGGCGTCGGACGCGACGCGTCGGCCGTCGCCGACCCCGCCCCGATCGACGCTGGCGCCATCCGGGGGCCAGCCGCGGGTGTTCAACGGGTTCGGCAACTCCGTCGCTGACGTCGTCGCCGACGTCGCCCCGGCCGTGGTGTCGATCCAGGTGGAGTCGGCCGCCGGCTCGGGGGCCGGCACCGGAATCATCCTCACCGCCGACGGCGAGATCCTCACCAACGCCCACGTGGTCGAGGGCGCCACACTGGTCCGTGTCTTGCTCGCCGGCGAGTCGCAGCCGCGGCCGGCGGAGATCATCGGCACCGATCCGGTTGCCGATCTCGCACTGCTCTCGCTCCCCGACGCCTCCGGACTTCCGATCGCCGAGCTGGGCCGCTCGGCCGACGTCGCCGTGGGTGACGACGTCGTCGCCATCGGCAATGCCCTCGGGCTCCGGGGCGGGCCGACCGTCACCCGGGGCATCGTCTCCGCCCTCGATCGCACCCTGGAGACGGCGTCGGGCACCATGACCGGCCTACTCCAGACCGATGCGTCGATCAGCTCCGGCAACTCGGGCGGGCCGCTCGTCGACGTGGACGGCGAAGTCATCGGCATCAACACCGCCGTCGCCGCCACAGGTCGGGGTGCCTCGGCCGAAAACGTCGGTTTCGCCATCGCCATCGACCAGGCCATTCCCGTCGTCGAGCGCCTCCGTGGGAACACCGTTGCCGGTCCGGTTCCTCGGCTCGGCGTGAGCGCCACCGATCCCCTCGACGGCAGCCGGGGCGCCACCGTCGCCGAGATCGTCCCGGGCTCTCCCGCCCAGGTCGCCGGACTCCAAGTCGGCGATCTCGTCACGAGCGTTGGCGGGCGAGGCGTCGACGGTGCGGCCGCCCTAGCCGGGGCCGTCCAGGCACGCCGTCCCGGCGAGAAGATCGAGGTGGTCGTCGTTCGCGGCGGGCGCGAGCTCGTCCTCTCGGCGACACTGGACGCCAGGGACTGACGCGACCTCTAGTCTCACGTGGTGAACGGCCGCCTCGACCACGCCGCCGTCCTTCGGGCGGCGCAGTCCGCCAACCCTTCCTCCGTCGTCGATCTGCTTTCGACGGCGGCGCGTGACCTGGCCGCCACCGACGTCGTCGCTTACCTGGTCGATTTCGAGCAGCTCTACCTCGAGCCGCTGCCCGACCGGGCGGCCCACGCCGAGGTCGCCCGGACGGAAGAGGTCGGCACGACGATGGCCGGCCGAGCTTTCCTGACCCGAAGCTTGGTGTCGGTGGAGCGCCCGGAAGGTCATCGGATCTGGGTGCCGATCATCGAGGGTTCGGACCGCACGGGAGTCCTGGCCATGACGTTGCCCGGCTTGGACGAGGTGACGGCGGAGCAGTGCCTCGACCTCGGGGTCGTCGCCGGGTACCTGATCGCCGCTCTGACGCGCTGCACCGACCTGTATCAGCTTCACCGCCGACGCAAGGCCATGAGCCTGGCGGCGAGCATGCAGTGGGACCTTCTCCCGCCGCTCGTGCTGCGGGCGCCGGCGTGCGAGCTGGCGGGGCGCCTGGAACCGGCGTACGAGGTGGGTGGCGACTGCTTCGACTACGCCCTGAACGGGCGCATCCTCGACATGGCGTTGATCGACGCCATGGGCCACGGCGTCACGTCCGCGTCCATCGCATCGCTCGTGGTCGGTTGCTATCGCCACGGTCGCCGCGAAGGGCGCACGCTTGCCAGCATGCATGCGACGCTCGACGAGCTCCTGCAGCGGCAGTTCGGAGGCGATGCCTTCGCCACCGGACAACTGGCCCAGCTCGAGCTCGACAGCGGGAACTTCACGTGGACCAACGCAGGACATCCATGCCCGCTGCTCATCCGAAACGGCCAGGTCATCGGTCCACTCGTTGGCTCGCTCACCTTGCCGTGGGGTCTCGGCGCCCAGCCGGCCGAACCGAGCCGGGAATCGCTCGAGCCGGGCGACGGCGTGCTCTTCTTCACCGACGGCGTGGTGGAGGCCAGGACACCGGACGGTGAAGAGTTCGGCGTCGACCGGCTTGCGGACCTCGTGGGCCAGGCCGCCTCGGCCCGGCTTGCGCCCGAGGAAATCGTCCGCCAACTGGTGCGCAGCGTTCTCGACCACCGTCAGGCGGAGCTACGAGACGATGCGACCGTGCTCCTCGTGCAGTGGCGGGGACCGAGCGAGTACTGACCGTTCAGTCGCCCCCGGTGCCAGGAGCGGGGCCGGCGTCGAGGCGGGGATCGCGGTACCCGTCGGTGGCCACGCGATCCGCAAGGTCGAGGAGCACGACCATGCGACTCATCGGCTTGAGGTCCTCCTCGGCCGTGGGCATGTCGTCGAGCTCGGCGTGCAGCGTGGTCATGAGCTCGTCGACGAGGAGCGCAGCATCGCCGCCGGCACTTCCCACCCACTGCCGCATCACGGCCAGCACTTCGGCCGCCGCCGCCGCTTTGCCCGCCCGCTCGAATACGTCGTGCGCCCCGAGCATCTCGGCCGTCGCCATCTCCCGGATGCGTCGCTCGGCTCGACCGCCCACGTCGGAAAGAGGGAGCTCGGTGGGCGGGATCCCATGGCGCAGGCCGTCGATCACCCAGTCGGGAACATCGGCCAGACGCTTTCGCTGGACGGCCCGAAGGATGACCAGGGAGTCATCGACGAAGGGCTCCATCGGGTCGAGCGAGGCCATGCCATTGACCGTACTTCTCGACACCTCACCAGTGATGTCCGTTCGCCCCTAGTTTCGAGGCGATGGAGGAACCGGCGCAGCTTTCGGCGGGGGGCTTCTCGGAGTGGCTCGCCGAGACGACCGAGGCGCGGGCCTCCGAAGGGGGCGTCGACGTGCCCTGCGGCACCTGCACGGCATGTTGCCGTTCCTCGTACTTCATCCACGTCGGGCCGGACGAGACCGCCGCGCGTAGACGCATCCCCGCCGCCCTGCTGTTCGCTGCGCCAGGTCTGCCGAAGGGCCACGACGTGATGGGCTATGACGAACGGGGCCACTGCCCGATGCTCGGCGAAACCGGCTGCACGATCTACGACGACCGACCGCAGACGTGTCGGACCTACGACTGTCGAATCTTCACGGCGGCGGGCCTGTCCCCCCTCACCGACGGGAAGCCCGCCATCGCCGAGCGGGTCGGCCGGTGGCGCTTCGACCTGCCGTCCGACGCCGACGTGGTGGAGCAGGCGGCCGTGCGGGCCGCAGCGGCGTTCCTCTCGGAGCGACCGGAGTGCTTCGGAGAAGGAGGTCCACCGACCAGCGCCCTCCAACTGGCGCTCGTGGCCGTGAAAGCGCACCTCGCCTTCGTCCGCTACGACGACGACGGCCAAGCCCACCTCGTGGAGCCCGACGTCGAGGTGGTCAAGGTCGCGTTGCGCCGCTGACCGAAGGCCGGGTCAGGGTGTAACCAGGATCTTGCAGTGGGCTTCGGGGTTGGCCAGGTCGGCAAAGGCACCGGGGACGCCGTCGATGGCCACGCGCCCGGTCACGAGCGGCGCGACGTCGAGTTCTCCTTCGGCGATCGACCGCAAGCTGCCGGCGAACTCCTCGTAGGAGTAGCCGAGGGCGAAGCTGATGTCGAGCTCCTTGGCGATCCCGAGCATCGGCCGAATCGAGTCCGCCTCCATGCACACCCCCACGACAAGGACACGCGCGTTCCGAGGTGCGGCCGCCATGGCGGCATCGATGAGGCCGGGCACGCCCACGGCCTCGAACAAAACGAGTGGTTTGACCCCGTCCACCCGTTGCCAGGCATCGACGACGGGCTCCACCGCCGGGTCCACGACTTCGGTCGCGCCCATGGTCGCTGCGAGTGCCCGCCGTGCCGGCGAGAAGTCGGCCGCCACGATCGTTTCGACGCCTCGCAGCTTGAGATCGGCGATGACGGCGAGGCCCACCGGGCCGCAGCCGATCACGGCCGCCGCATCCCGTATCCCGATGCGGGAGCGGGCGACGGCATGGCGGCCCACGGCCATCGGCTCCGTCAGCGCCGCCAGGTCACTGTCGAGTCCGTTCGGCACCTTCAACAACAACATGGCTGAGAGGGCCATCAGCTCGCCATAGCCGCCGGGATAGTCGTTCGAGTAGCCGATCGAATGCATCCCCCCCGACCCGATTACGACCGGCAGGGAAACAACGCGGTCGCCGGGAACCACGCCGGTGCCGGCATCCGGTCCGAGCTCAACCACCTCGGCGCAGAATTCGTGGCCCATCACGACCGGTCGCTCGAGGTCCATCACGAACGGAGCCCCGGCCTCACGGGACATGGCCACCATCTGGTCGCCGTGTCGAAGCGCGTGCAGATCGGACCCGCAGATACCGCAGGCCAACGTCTTCACCAGCACCTCGCCAGGACGGGCCACCGGATCGGCGATCTCCTCGACCGCAAGTGCTCGGCCCCGCATCACGGCAGCTTTCATGAGGCGATCGTACGACGCCCGTCGACGACCGGAGCTCGCTACCCCTGCGACGTGGGGTCGACGAGCCGATAACCGACGCCCGGTTCGGTGATGAGGTAGCGGCGCTTGGGATCGTCACCGAGCTTCTTGCGGAGATGACTGGCGTAGACCCGGAGGTACTGGATCTCGTCGTTGTAGCCAGGCCCCCACACCTCGGTCAGCAGCATCCGGTGCGTGAGCACTCGCCCCGGGTTCCGAGCCAGCGCGGCGAGATATGCGAACTCCTTCGGGGTGAGGTCGACGTCGGCGCCACGGAAGGTAACGCGATGGTGCGCGAGGTCGATCTCCAGTTCGCCGACGACGAGGTTGCCATTCGAGGGCGCATCGTCCGTGATGGTTCGGTAACGAAGAGCGACTCGAACTCTGGCAAGGAGCTCCGGGGTGGAGAACGGCTTGGTCACGTAGTCGTTCGCTCCCTCGTCGAGTGCCTCTACCTTGCGTGACTCGGCCCCTTCGGCGGTGAGCACGATGATCGGAGTATCGGTGTAGCGACGGATCTGGCGACAGACCTCGATGCCGTCGATGTCAGGAAGGCCGAGGTCGAGGAGGACGACCGCCGGATCCCTGCTCGCCACCTCTTGGAGCGCTTCAGCACCGGTGGTGGCGACGGCGACCCGATGTCCACGCGCCGAGAGCGCGGCGCTGAGCGCCCGGACGATGACGGGCTCGTCGTCGACGACGAGAATCAGCGCGTCGTCGCTCATGCCATCGGAACACTGAATCGAAAGCTTGCGCCCCCGGCGGGCGACCGATCGACGGTGATGCGCCCGTCGTGGGCTTCGACGATCGCCTTGCAGATCGCCAGGCCGATGCCATTCGTCGACGACCGGCCTTCGACAGTGCGGAACGGTTCGAAGATCCGCTCGCGTTCGAAATGAGGGACGCCTTCCCCTTGGTCGTCGACCCACACCTCGACGCGGTCGGCTCGCGATTGGGCGCCAACCAGGATGATGGAGCCGAGCGGAGCGTGCCGAGAAGCGTTCTCGAGAAGGTTGGTCACCACCTGTTGGAGTTGCGTGTAATCCCCCCGGACGAGTGGTAGGTCGTCGGGAATCTCCACCTGGATTCGACGTCCGGCAAGAAGGCCTGTGAGACGGTGCAGGACATCGTCGAAGAGGTCGTCGACGGCGAGCGTCCGCCGCTCCGGTTCGAGCGCTCCCGCTTCGATGCGACTGAGGCTGAGCAGGTTCGCGACGAGCCGGTCAAGGCGTTCCGCTTCCTCGACGACCATCGTGAGGAGCTCTTTCCGCGTGGCCTCGTCGTAGTCCACACCGCTCAACAGGTCCGACCCGACCGCTCGGATGCCGGCGAGCGGTGTGCGGAGGTCGTGCGACACGGAGCGAAGGAGTGCGGTGCGCTGTTCATCGACCCGCTTCAATACGGCTGACTGCGTTGCATCCTCGGCGAGCCGCTCACGCTCCGCCTGGAGGTCCCGGAGTTCGCCGTTCAGGGCGTCGAGTTCGGTGGCTCGTTGTTCCGCAGAGGCTCGGCGCTCACCTGATGTCGCGACGAGGGTGCCGACAGTCAGTCCGACGAACGCAAAGACGCCGAGCGCCACGAAGTCATCGAGAGCGTGGATGCCGAGGGTGCTGTAGGGCGGAAGGAACACGAAGTTGAACGCGCCGGCTGCCGCCAGCGCCGTGGCCAGAGCGGTGCGTCGCCCGCCTGCGAGCCCGCTCAGCACGATCGGCACCACGAGAAGAAGCGCCGGCGTCGCTCGAGGAATGTCGTCGCGAACGGGGAGCAGCACGGCGCTGATCAGCGCGATTCCGCCGAGCCCGACGAGAAGTCCGACGCCTGTCCCACGACGTTGGCTCACGAACGGCATCTTGCGATGTTGGCGCAACTTGCGGAGCTTGGATGCTCCGTTGATGGCCGTTCGGCCGCCAGATCCTGGTTCTTTACGACATTTCTACGCCTCCGCCGTCATTTTTACGGCCCGTTGATGCAATCAGCCGGTCAACTGCATCACGTGTTCTCGCTCCTCAAACGCCTGATCGTGGGGCGTCCCCTGGCCACCGACCAGCAGGACCATCAGAAGATTCCCAAGGTCACTGCGCTAGCGGTGTTCTCGTCCGATGCGATCTCATCGACCGCTTACGCGACCGAGGAGATCTTGTTCGTCACTGCGCTCGGCGCCTCGAGCCTCGCCCTCGGCCTGGACAGCCTCATTCCGATCGCCATCGCAGTCGCCGTGCTGCTCGTCATCGTCGTGACGAGCTATCGCCAGACGATCTTCGCCTACCCGTCCGGCGGCGGCTCCTATGTCGTCAGCCGCGAGAACCTCGGTCGCGTGCCGAGCCTCGTCGCCGGCGCTTCACTGCTCATCGACTACATCCTTACGGTGGCGGTCTCGATCTCCGCCGGGGTCGCAGCGATCATCTCGATACCGTCCTTTCGAGGCCTCGCCGACCAGCGGGTACTCCTCGGACTGGCGCTGATCGTGGTCATCACCCTGGCCAACCTCCGCGGCCTGAAGGAGTCGGGGACGGTCTTCGCCGTTCCCACGTACATCTACATCGCCGTTCTCACCCTGCTCGTGGTGGTCGGCCTCTACCAGGCGTTCTTCGGCGACGTCCCGAAGATCCCGTTCGACGAGGGCAAGGCGGAAGGTATCAAGGAGTTCGGCGGAAGTCTCGGACTCTTCCTCCTCCTCAAAGGCTTCTCGTCCGGCGCCGTGGCCCTCACTGGGGTGGAGGCCATCTCCAACGGTGTCCCCGCCTTCCGGCGGCCCGAGTCGAGGAACGCCGCGACCACGATGACGTGGATGGCGATCACCCTTGGGACGCTCTTCATGGGAGTCTCGATCCTCGCCCACCGTCTCCACCCGTATCCGAGCCATGACGAGACGGTCTTCTCCCAGATGGGTCGGGCCGTCTTCGGCGAGGGACCGCTCTACGTCGTCCTGCAGTTCGCCACCGCCGCGATTCTCACCCTGGCGGCCAACACCGCCTACGCCGATTTTCCGCGACTCATGTCGATCATCTCGAAGGACGGCTACCTGCCGCGCCAGTTCCACAATCGGGGCGACCGGCTCGTGTTCTCCAACGGCGTCGTGTTCCTCGCCGTCTCCGCCGGAGTCCTTCTCGTCGCGTTCGGCGGCATCACGACCCTGCTCATTCCCCTCTACGCAATCGGCGTCTTCACCAGCTTCACGCTCAGCCAAGCCGGCATGGTGCGGCACCACCTGCGACTCAAGGAGCCCCGCTGGCAACTCAGTGTCGCCATCAATGGCTTCGGCTCCGTCGCAACGTGCGTCGTGGCCATTGTCGTCGCCACCACCAAATTCTCCGACGGGGCCTATATCCCCCTCATCGTCGTCCCCTTCGTGATTGCCGTGTTTCTCGCCATCCACAAGCACTACGCCAGGCTCGACCGCAGCCTTCGGGTCACGCCGGGCGAAGTCCGTCCCCACGCCTCCAACCACACCGTGGTCATCCTTGTCGGCCGCATCCACAAGGGCACGGTGCAGGCATTGCACTACGGACGTTCGCTGCGACCGAACCACATCACCGCCCTCTACGTCTCGACCGACGACGAGGAGCGCGAAGCGATGGAAGCCCAATGGGCGGAGTTCACGTTCGACATACCCCTCGAGATCATCGACTCGCCCTACCGGGAGCTCACGCCCGCCGTCGAGGCCTATCTCGAGGAGCTCGACGACCGGTGGAAGGACGACACGATCACAGTGATCATTCCGGAGTTCGTCGCTGGCAAGCTCCTCTCGCCGACCCAGCTCCTGCACAACCAAAGCGCCGGAGCCATCAAACTCGCCCTCCTCTACCGCCGGAACACCGTGGTCACCTCCGTGCCCTACCACGTCGAGATCGACGGTCCGCCTCGGGCAAGGTGACGGCTGATCGAGGAGAGGCGCCGGCAGCTCCTAAAGCAGCTCGTAACGGGGGTTGTGCACCAGCAGGCGGCCCCCTGGTCCATTCGCCGACGCCCGACCGGTCCACACCATTCGTCGTCCCGGCTTGATCCCCGGGATCGATCGCCGGCCCATCCACATCACCACCATCTTTCCGGTGCCATCGGAGATCGTCGCCTCGAGCCACTGGGTGCTGCCGTTTGGCACGATCCGGACCGTGAAGATCTCTCCGACCGCAGTAAAGGGCCGGCGGGGCACGATCTCGTGAATAGGTAACACACCGGGGCGCCCTGCACAGAACTCCCGCAACTGTTCCTCATCCAGTTCGACGGCCGTCGTGGTGAGTCGATGCATCAGCTTCTTGAACGGCATCAGCGAATTCGAGTCGACCCGCACCTAAATTTGGCGTTGATATCACCCGCAGCGCGTCAAAACTCCGTCAAATGTTCGCTATCTACGGCTCAGCAGGCGGCGTCAGGCCCGGTCGGTCGCCGGTGTCGACGAGCCGTTGCGCAACCTCGCTGAGTTTGATGTTCAGATGTTGAGAGGCCTTCCGAAGGACATCGAAGGCTTGGTCGGCGGTGATCCGGTCGCGCTCCATCAAGATCCCTAGCGCCTGACCGATGAGTTCGCGGCTTCGGAGCGCGGCGCCCAGGTTGTCGAGTCTGTCCCCAGCGTCGGCGCGTTCCTCGGCCGAGTCGAGGGCGAGCCGCGCCAGGGTCGCGAACAGCACCCCCTGGGCGCGATCGGTGGGCCCGAATGCGTCGGGCAAAAGGGCATAGAGGTTCAGGGCGCTGAGATGGCGGGTCGTCAGAGAGAGCGCAAACACGCTCCGCAGCCCGGCCTCCACCGCGCGGGCTGAAAAGGTGGGCCATCGTTCGTCGCCAAGGAGGTCGGTGGCGTAGAGCGTTGCGCCGGTCTCGGCTGCAGCCAGGCACGGTCCCTCACCCGCCTCGATCTGGACCTGGTCGAACCGTTCAACAAGCGTCTGGCTGACGGCGATGGTCGTGGCCCGCCCGTGCCTGATCTCCATGATCCCCGCACCGTCGCATCCGCTGATGGTCTCTTGGGCCAGATCGACGATGCGTTGCAGTGTGGCGGCGACCGATCCGGCCTCGAAGAGGGCGATGGCGATACCGGAGAAGCTGCTCTCCAGGTCGGACATCTCCTCGGCGCCGGACATGGTCCTAGTTGAGCACGGACGACGCCCGGAGGGAATCGCTCAGGCGGGCGCGGACTTTGTCCAGGGAGGCGGCTGCGAGGGGTCGAAACGGATCATCGACGCCGTCTGGCTGGCCGTCGCCAGGAGTCGGCCATGTTCACTCCAGATGTGGGCGCTGCCGTGTCCGTAGTCACCGGCGGCGATGTGGGGACGGAGGTCGAGGAGGATCCACTCGGTGTCTACGAATGTGCCGATGCGGATGGAGTTGTCGAGGCTCGTCCCGCCGGCCATTGTCCCGCAGGCGAGAGCGACGGACATCGGCACCATGTCGGCCATGAATGCGGCGAGCGCCGGGGTGATGGTGGCGCCATCTTTGCGTCGCAGCCACATGCACACCCGACCGGGACCAGGGTCGGGGTGGTCGGTCACCTCGGCCGCCCGCATCTCGATGACCGAGACGAACCCCGTGTCTCTTGGAATTCCCGGCGGCTCGGGACGATCGACGCCGGCGGCCTTCGCCATCACCGAAAACGGATTGCCGGCGGGGTCGGCGGACAACGGGGATCCGACCTTCGGCATGCGCTCGAACTCTCCCGTCATTCCCCCTTCGCGGTGGTGACCAGTTGCGCCGAGCGAGGCGAACACGGCGGCGCCGGCGGCGTCCGTGCCAGTGATGCGAACCTGGTTCGTGCGCTTCCCCGGGGCCAGCACCTCGGCGTGCACTGCGATCTCGGTGTCCTGCGCGGCAGTGGCCACGAACTGCGTCGTCATCCAGAGGACGGGGCGTTGCGTGAGCTCCTCCGCGGCGGCAATCGACACGGCGATGGCCGTGCCGCCATACAGGCGGGCGTCCATTCGAGACAAGCGGTCCTCGACGATGAAGCGGAAGCGTCCGCTGCCGGCGTCGCTGTCAGCGCCGAGGCCGAGGAAGGAGAAGTCGGACTTGTGGCGGCGTTCGAGGTCGGCAGCCACGCCCCCTACCGAGCTTCTTTCGGAAGTGGGAACGCGTCGTTCGTCGGCCACACCGTGATGAGCTTCATGCGGCCGTCCTCGGCGAGCTCGCAGAAATCGGTGCCGCCAGACTTCGACCCGTCGGGGAGCGTCCACACGAAGCTGTAGCGGAAGAATCCGTGTAGCTCGTCGATCGGGGTGACGACGTCGACACTCACGCCGTCGCCACTGCGTCCCCGCTCGCTCGTGTCGCTCTCCGCTGTGCGCGCGGCGCCACCGCCCATCCCGTCGATGTAGCCGCCGAGCCATCTCGACACGGCGTCGAGGCCCTCGGCCCGTCCGTTCGAGTCGACGAAGACGATGTCGTCCGTGCAACACGTGCGCAGCACCTCCACGCGCCGCTCGTGGTCGGGTTCGAACCAGGCCTGGCCGTAGTTGATGAGACACTCGGTGACGTTCACGACGCCATCATCGCATCGCCGCTCGCTCAAAATGAAGGGCGACGGAACAGGCGAGACCGCTAGCGTCGCCACCCGACCTGAGGAGGTGGCGGGGTGAGGTGGGCCGACTGGCGGACGTTGCTGACGACGTACCTGCGACCCCACCGCCGACTGGTCGGCGTGCTCGCGCTTGCGCTCTTCTCGACGATCGGACTCCAGGTCGCCACGCCCCAAGTGGTGCGGGCGTTCGTCGACCGTGCCACGGCACCCGGCGAGGAGGCGCTCGGCTGGATCACTGCGCTGTACGTCGTAGCCGTGCTGCTGCAACAGGGCCTGCGGGTCATCGCCGCCTGGCTCAGCGAGCTGGTCGGCTGGCTCACCACCAACGACCTGCGCGCCGACCTACTGGCGCACTGCCTCGACCTCGATCCCGGTTTTCACGAGACGCACCCCCCCGGTGAGCTGATCGAGCGCATCGACGGTGATCTCACCGGTCTCAGCCTGTTCTTCTCGCAGTTCCTCCTCAACGTCGTCGGCAGCATGCTGCTCCTCACCGGCGTCCTCACGGTGGTGTGGTTCCAGAGCCCGTACGCCGGCGGGTTCCTCACCGCGTTCTCGGTGGTCGCCCTCGGCACGCTCCTGGCCGTACGGCGCGTGTCAGCCAACGCGTGGGAGCGCTCGCGCGAGCAGAGCGGCCTGCTGTTCGGCTTCCTCGAAGAGCGGCTCGCCGGCACCCAAGACATCCGCTCGTCGGGCGCCGAGGCTCACACGATGCGCGGCTTCTACGGCCGCGCCCGCGACCGGATGTGGGCCATCAGCCGGGCCCGCCAGATGGACGCCATCCCGTGGTCGGTGAACGGGATCATCCAGGCGGCGGCCCTGGCGCTGGCGTTCACGGTGCCGGCCGTGCTCGTGCAGCGGGCCTCGATCACGCTTGGCGAGGCGTTCGCGCTGTACTTCTACACACAGCTGCTCATTCAGCCGCTCGACAACGTTTCGCACCAGGTTGAGGCCCTGCAGCAAGCCATCGCCGGTGGCCGCCGGGTGATGGCGCTGCTTCGCCTCGGCAGCGAGATCACCGATGGTCCCGGGGCCGACCTCCGCCTCGGCCCACTCCCGGTCGCGCTGCGCCGCGTTTCGTTCGGCTATGGCGACGATCCCGACGTGTTGCACGACGTGACGATCGAGGTGCCGGCCGGTACGGTCCTCGGCGTGGTCGGTCGCACCGGCAGCGGCAAGTCGACCATCGCCCGCCTGCTCGTGCGCTCCCACGATCCGCGCGAAGGCGCGCTCGAGATCGACGGCATCGACCTCCGTCATCTGCAGCGACACCAGCTCCGGGATCGCGTGGCCCTGGTGTCTCAGGAGGTGCACGTACTACGCACGAGCGTGCGCGACAACCTCACGCTCTTCGACGACACCATCGCCGACGATCGGATCATCGGGGCGATCCACCAGCTGGGGCTCGGTCCGTGGTTCGACGCCCTGCCCGAGGGCCTCGATTCTGTGGTCCGCGAGGGCGGCGCCGGGATGTCGGCCGGCGAGGCGCAGCTGCTGTCCTTCGGCCGGGCGTTCCTCGCTGACCCGTCGGTGGTGATCCTCGATGAGGCTTCGTCTCGGCTCGACCCGGCGACCGAGGTCGCGCTGGAGGAAGCGGTTGACGCACTTCTCGCCGGCCGAACCGGCGTGGTGGTCGCCCACCGGCTGTCGACCCTCGAGCGCTGCGACACGATCTGTGTGCTCGACCACGGACGCGTGGTCGAATTCGGCCCCCGCAAGGTGCTCGCCGCCGACGAGACCTCACGGTTTGGCGCCCTGCTGCGCACCGGTCTCGACGTGGTGCCGACATGAGCGTGAGCGACGGGAAGACGCCGTGGCCGTCATACCGGTATGCGTGGCGCCAACACCGGTTTCGTCCCCGCTGGCAGCTCACCAACCTGGCTGGCGTGTTTCTCGGTTGGGGCGCAACGATTCTCCCTGGCCTCGCGTCCAAGATCGTGTTCGACCGGTTGGCGGAGGGCGCATCCACGGCATCCCTCGACTGGCTGCTGTGGCCGATAGCGCTCCTGGCAATGCGCATGGTGGCGACCTTCATCACGTCGTTCACGCTGCAGTCGACGAACGGCGCATTCGCCTACGCCAATGCCTCGATGCTGCAGCGCAACGTGCTGCGTCGGATCTTCGAGCTTCCCGGTGGCCGGGCCTTGCCATCGTCACCGGGGGAAACGGTCAGCCGGTTTCGCGACGACGTCGAGCACGTGATCTGGTGGCCGATCGGATTCAACAACGTGATCGGCTCGGCGGTCACCGGAACGATCGCCGTGATCGTCATGGTCCAGATCAACCCGATGATCACTGCGGCGGTCCTTCTCCCCCTCGCCGGCGTCGTCGCCATCGTCGAGCTCGCCCGCCGTCGCATCGTCTTGTACCGCGTCGCCAACCAGGTGAGCACGGCGGCGATCACCGGTTATATCGGCGACGTGTTCGCCGCCGTGCAGGCGGTGCAGGTCGGAAATGCCGAAGCGCGCGTCGTCGAGCGCTTCCGTTCCCTCAACGCCAACCGCCGCAAGGCAGCGGTGCGCGACCGGCTCCTCGAAGAGGTGCTCAAAGGCGCGTTCTGGGTCGTGAACCTCGGCACCGGTGTCGTACTGATCTTCGCCGGGCGGGCGCTGCAGCAGGGCGACTTCAGCGTTGGCGACCTGGCGCTGTTCGTCTACTTCCTGCACATCTTCGAGGAGTTCACGCGCGACGTCGGTGGCGGCCTCACCGGCTACCGCCAGCTCGGCGTGTCGTACGGACGGCTGCACGACCTGCTCCAAGGCAGCGAGCCCGGCTCGCTGGTAGCCAGCGACGAGATCTTCCAGCGCGGCCCACTGCCACCGAACACCACGCCACTCCGCGAGGTCGAGCCACTCGCAGAGCTGCGCATCGACGGACTCTCCTATAGCCACGGGATCAGCGATGCGTCGTTCTCGCTCCCCCGTGGGTCGTTCACGATCGTCACCGGTCGCATCGGCTCGGGCAAGACCACGCTGCTGCAGAGCATCCTCGGGCTGGTCCCGGCCGATGGCACAATCACCTGGAACGGCGAGGTGGTCATCGACCCGGCGACGTTCCTGGTGCCGCCCCGAACGGCGTACACGCCGCAGGTGCCGCAGCTGTTCAGTGAGACGCTGGAGGACAACATCCTCCTCGGCACCGACGGTGACCTCGACGAGGCGATCCGACTTGCGGTGCTCGACGACGACATCGGCGACATGCCCGACGGACTGGCCACGCGCATCGGCTCGCGCGGCGTTCGGCTCTCCGGGGGCCAGATCCAGCGGACGGCGGCGGCCCGCATGTTCGTGCGCCGCCCCGAGCTGCTCGTGTGTGACGACCTCTCCAGCGCGCTCGATGTCGAGACTGAGGCGGCGCTGTGGGCTCGCGTCCTCGAGGACGGGTCGCGCACCGTGCTGGCGGTCTCGCACCGTCGCGCCGCGCTCCAGCGGGCCGACCAGGTCGTGGTCCTACGCGACGGCCGCATCGACGACATCGGTCCGCTCGCCGACCTTCTCGAGCGCTGCGAGGAGATGCGCCGCCTGTGGCGTATGGAGGAGATCGTCGAGGCAGACCAGTCTGCGTGACCGCGCTCTCGGCATCAGTGGCGAGCCTGCCGCGGAGAGCCTGCGTTACCCTGCCGCCGTGAACCCTCCCGATGTCCGGTACGCCGAGAACGCGGGTGTGAGCATCGCGTACCAGGTGTTCGGGAACGGCCCGCGAGACCTGCTGTTCGTGTGCGGCACGATGTCCCATCTCGACCTGTGGTGGGCCGATCCGCTGGCGGCCGGCATGCTCGAGCGGCTGGGGTCCTTCAGCCGGGTGGTTCTCTTCGACAAGCCCGGGACCGGCTTGTCCGACCCCATCCCGGCGGCGCCCACCATGGAGCAGCGTACGGCCGATCTGGTCGCGGTGCTCGACGCCGCTGGTTCGGAGCGGGCCGCAGTGGTGGGCTACTCCGAGGGTGGGCTGCCGGCCATCGTGCTGGCCGCCACGCAGCCGCACCGGGTCGAGGCGCTCGTCCTGCTCGACACGTTGGTCGCGATCGACTGGTACCCCGACCTCGGCGTGTCGGCTGAGGAGATGGCTCAGGCGTGGGCGATCATCGACGAGGCGTGCGCCCACTGGGGCGAAGGCTTCCTGGCCTCACCGATGGCGCCGACCTGGGCCGCCGACCCGGACCGCGCGTGGGTCCTGTCGGCGATCGAACGGGCGTGCATGAGCCCGGGCATGGCCCGGTCGGTGCTCCAGGGGTACCACGGCTTCGACGTGCGGGCCGCGGCCGCCGCCGTGCATGTGCCGACGTTGGTGCTGCACGTCGAAGGGGACCAGATGGTCCCGCTGTCGGCTGGTCGCGATCTGGCCCGCCGCATCGAGGGCGCAACGCTGGTCGTGCTGCCGGGCCAGGACCACTTGGTCTGGATCGGCAACGACAGGTCCGTACCCGACGCCATCGAGGAGTTCCTCACCGGCCAGCCCCACGGGCCCCACGACGACGACCGGGTGCTGACCACGATCGTATTCACCGACATCGTGGACTCCACCCTCCAACTCGCCGCCGCGGGCGACGCCGCCTGGCGGGCCCGCCTGGCCGACCACGACCGGCGCATGGACGAGCTCCTCGTCCGCCTCGAGGGCCAAGCGATCAAGCACACCGGCGACGGTCGCCTCGTCCACTTCGCCCGGCCAGCACGCGCCGTGCGGTTCGCCACCGCGATGGTCGACGCCGCGCGATCCAGCGGCTTGACCATCCGCGTAGGGCTCCACACCGGGGAATGCGAAGCGACACGCGACGGCGACCTGATCGGCCTGGCCGTCAACGTCGCCGCCCGCATTGCGTCGACCGCCGAAGCAGGCGAGGTTCTGGTCTCCTCCACCGTGAGAGACCTCGTGCTCGGCTCTGGACTCGGGTTCTCTTCCCGCGGTTCGCACGAGCTCAAGGGCGTGCCCGACACGTGGACCCTCTACCGATGCGAAACCGACAGCCCGGGGCCCTTGGTCCAAGCTGGCTACGAGACCGACGTTCGCCAGCCCCTGACAGACCACGAGTTCGCCTCAGAAAACCTGTCAACCCGTTGATCGCGGCGCGTTCGATTCCTCGGTCATGAACGTCCGCCGGCTGGAGCCGATCGACGTCGCCTCGCATGGCTTCGGCGAACACAGCCTTGCCAGCCACAACCGGGCCCATCGACGGCGCGGGGCCGCTTCGGCGCTGTGGGACGCCGGCGTCGCCGCCCGCGAGCCTGAGGACATCCACCTCGGCTGCCCGCTGGACCGCCGATCAGGCGCGGGCGTGGGTGGCGACGAGCTCCGATGTGCCGGGTTCCGAAGTTGAGCCTCGAGGCAGCCCGTGGTCAACCGATGATGGCCGCTGGGACAGGGACTTGGCCGTACAACGTCATGAGGGAGTCCTTGTCTGTCGGCGCCGCGACAAGGTCGTCCATGAGTTGCTCGACCCACGATTCGATGTTGCCGTCGTAGCAGTCGCGCATCGGACCCCACTCGTCCCACGGTCCGGCCGGGAACTGGCCGTCGACGAGATCGTGGGGGTTCTCGATCACCTCGAGGCCGAGGATCTCGCTGTCGATTCGGACCCAGCATCCGTCGTTCCTCGACGGGTATCGAATGCCACTCACGGGTCTCTCCGCAGACGAGGCGGCCGCCTTGCTGACTCTTGGCGTTCCCGCGCCGATCCGCGACCTTGGCCTGGCGCCAGCGCTTGAGTCCGCCCGAGAGCAGGTGCGAGTAGCTGGCGGTGTTCCTTTGGAGCCGGTCACCGTCCACGTCGATGTCCCTCGGTGGTTCGGCACGAACGAGTCGGTTCCCCACCTTCCGGCACTTGCCGAAGCTGTCCGCCTGCGGCGCAAGACCAACTTCACGTACAACGACAAGCGCCGACGCGGTCTTGCGCCCCTCGGCCTCGTCAACAAGGCAGGAGCGTGGTACGCCGTCGTCACCGGTAGCACGGCCCCGTTCGTGCTCCGCGTCGCTCGCATCCAGTCGCTTCAACTGCTGAGCGACCAGTTTGATCGGCCGGATTCCTTCGACCTGGTCGCCTTCTGGGAGGGCTGGACGAGGGAGTTTGAACGGAGCCGACCTCATGTCGAGGTGCTGATCTGCGCGTCGCCGGATGCTGTCGAAGCTCTGCCTGAGGTCCTCGGAGAACACGTCGTGCCGCTGGTCGCGAATGCACCCGCCGATGAGACCGGTTGTCGCACCATCACACGGAGCTTCGAACACGAGGCCGCGGCGGTCGCTCGGCTCGCCGGGTTCGCTGACGAGATCGAAGTGCTTGCGCCGGACTCGGTTCGCGAGCGGCTCGTGGCGACCGCACTCGCGATCATCGCCAAGTACGACGCCATTGAGAATTAAGCGTGTCGCCGCTCTGTTACGTGGGCGGAGTGGCGGTCACGGTTCTGGCGGCGCCGGCCATACGCAATCGGATTCGGCGAGCTGTCACGCCCGACTACGTCGCCCATCTGCGAGACTTGCCGCGATGGAACTGGCACCGGGAGTCAGCATCGACGACGAGGTTCTTCAGGTGTTCTGCAGTGAGAACGGCGTCCGGCGGCTCAGGCTTTTCGGCTCTGCCCTGCACGGTCAACTGCGGCCAGACAGCGACATCGACCTTCTCGTCGAGTTCGAGCCTGATCGAACCCCCGGGCTCCTCGGGATCGCGCAGCTCGAACTCGACTTGGGCGCTCTTCTCGGCCGATTGGTCGACCTGCGGACGCTCAGAGACCTGAGCCGGTACTTCCGTAACGAGGTGGCCGATGAGGCGCGCACGCTCTATGACGCCGCCTGACGACCTAATCCGCCTTCGCCACCTCCGCGATGCCGCCGAGAAGGCCGTCGAGTTTTCGGCGGGGAAGACCCGCATGAGCCTTGATGACGACGAACTGCTCCGACTTGGCCTGACGAAGCTCGTCGAGATCGTCGGCGAGGCTGCGAAGCAGGTCAGCGAAACCACCCGGGCGATGTCTCCCGACGTCCCGTGGTCAGCCGCCGCTCGGATGCGCGACCGGCTCATCCACCACTACTTCGACATCGACGTGGACATTCTCTGGATGACGATCGCCGAGGACCTGCCCCGACTTCTGAAGGTTCTGCCGCCAGCCGAGTAACGCTGGGATGAGCGCCGATAGGGCGGACCGCAGGGACCAGGGACTCCCTTGTTATCGAGCGCACGATCTGTGCGGCCGCCGCGACCTCATCCGTCGTTGTGGGACAGCACCGAGTTTGAGCTCAGGCGCTGGCCTACAGCAGGCCAGGCCGCGTCAGGTCAGGAAGAGTCCGGCTCGGCGGCGTCTGTTCCGACTCGCGCCGGTTCCATGGGACGCGCGAAATGAGGGCGATGGTGCGCAGGCGGGTCTCCGGGTGCAACTCGTACGAAGGCGCCCCCTGCCGAGTCGATCGCTAACGTGCCCGCAAGGACGAGAAGGGGCGGTCGATGGCGCCAGACGACGAGTACCTGTTGGGATATCGCCACGCCGAGCAAGAGCGCCTACGCCTTCAGGCACAACAGCTCGCGTCCGAGTCGGAGTGGCTTTTCGATCACGTCGGAGTCGGAGCAGGTGCGCGTGTCGTCGAGATCGGCTGCGGTCCTGAGGGTTGCCTCGGCCTGCTGTCGGCTCGAGTCGGCGACGAAGGTCGTGTGGTTGGCGTGGAGCGAAGCGGCGACGCAGTCGAGATTGCTCGGGCCATGGTTGCGGAGCGCGGTCTCGCCAACGTGGAGGTGGTCGAAGGCGATGCGCGGGCTACGGGACTTTCCCCTTCGAGCTTCGACTTTGCAACCGCTCGTCTTGTACTCGTGAATGTCCCGCAGCCGCAGGAGATTCTCGACGAAGCCGTCGCCCTCGTACGTCCGGGAGGCATAGTCGCCTTCCACGAGGCTGACTATGTAGCCCACGTGTGCGATCCGCCCCTCGAAGCGTGGTCCCGCGCCGTTGAGCTACTGGATTCGTATTCACGGTCCAACGGAGTTGACTTGTACATCGGGCGCAAGCTGCCCGGAATGATGCGGGCGGCTGGACTCCTCGATGTAAAGACCAATCCGATAGTTCACGTCTACCCCCCCGGCCACGGGCGCCGTCCGATTCTCGCTGATTTCGTGGAGAACCTCAGCGGTCGGCTGATCGACGGCAATTTCGTCGGGCCGGACGAGCTCGACGTGATCAAGAAGTCGCTCGCCGCACATATCGCCGACCCGAACACGCTCGTGGTTTCTCATCTCTTCGTACAAGCCTGGGGTCGCAAGAGCTGACGACGGTGTACGCGTGCGAAGCCGACACCCTTCGTAGCGCTGTCTTTCATGAGCACCCAGGCCGACGATGAAGTGCGCTGCCTCGGTCATATCGGCACCTGGTGTCGCCGCGACCTCTGTGTCGCTCGGCTCGCAAAGGTAGATCCGGCAAGAGAGCTCGCTCGGTGTTGCGATTCACCGTCACTCGGTTAGGAGCGCCTCCACGGGCGCTATCGGCACGATGACTGCCGCCCGCTTCGAGAACTCTCGGTCGACGGACACGAACGCGTCGGCCTGGGGCTTCGTCACTGCGAGGTATTCCGCCATTGCGGTGCCGTCCCACCCGGCTGTCAAGCCCCGGTACCCGGCTGATGTTCCCATCACGTTCCCAACGGCTGGCCGAGCGCCGTCGTGCGAACCGCCGGACCTCTTCTGACCTGCGCTTTTGGCGTGGGCGCTGAGGGACTCGAACCCCCGACCTCAGCCGTGTGAAGGCTGCGCTCTAACCAACTGAGCTAAGCGCCCGTGCGGGGCGTCACTGTAGACGCCCAGCGCTGGCTCCGGCGCGACAGCGGCGCCGGCAGCGACGGGGAGAGCCCTGCGGGCTGGCGGGTCAGGCGGGCGAGGATGCAGGCGCCGGCCATCACGGCCCCCGACGGACGCCGGCCAGGCCAGCGAGGACCCGGAATCGGATCGACCTCGGGACCGCGGCGCGATGATCGAGAATGCGCATCGGCGTCCTGGCCCCGCCGTGGGCACCCATCCCTCCGGTCCTCTACGGCGGCATCGAGGTGATCGTCGACCAGCTGGCCACCGGGTTCCAGGAACAGGGCCACGAGGTACTGCTCTTCACCACGGGGGAAGCGACGTGCCCCGTACCTCGTCGCCACCACCTCGAGCAGGCCGAGGGCAGCCGGATGGGCTACTCGGCACCCGAGCTGCGGCATGTGCTGGCCGGATACGACGTGTTGCGTGCGTGGGGCGCCGACATCGTGCACGATCACACACTCGCCGGGCCGGTCGTCGTCGCTTCCTCTGCGGCCGGCGGTGGGGCACTTCCTTTCCCCGTCGTGACGACGATGCACAACCAGTTCGGCGTCGAGCTCACCGACCTGTATCGCCGGGTGGCAGACGATGTCCCCATCATCGCCATCAGCCACGCGCAGTGCCGGCCGGTGCCCGACCTCCCGATCGCCCGGGTGATCCACCACGGCATCAGAGCCTCTGACTTCCCCGTCGGTGACGGCGACGGCGGCTACTGCCTCTTCCTCGGCCGGATGTCGCCCGACAAAGGGCCGCACCGCGCCATGGAGGCCGCCTACAAGGCCGGCATGCCGTTGCTCATGTGCGCCAAGATGCGCGATCCGTGGGAGTTCGACTACTTCGACGAGTACGTGCGGCCGTATCTCAACGACGACATTCAGTACCTCGGCGAGGTGCCCCACGAACGCAAGCTCGAGCTGCTCGCCGGAGCGGCGGCGCTGCTCTTCCCCATCCGTTGGAACGAGCCCTTCGGCATGGTGATGATCGAGGCATTGGCCTGCGGCACGCCGGTGCTGGCGTTTCCCGAAGGGGCGGTGCCCGAGGTGATCGAGGATGGCACGACCGGCCTGTTGTGTCGCGATGTCGCCGAGTTGTCCGAGGCGGTCACGCGCATCCCGTCGCTCGATCGCCGCGCCTGCCGGGCTGCCGTGGAGGGATATTTCTCCACGGACCGCATGGTCCGCGAACATCTCGAGCTCTTCGAGACGCTCCTCTGACCCGGGTCAGATGGTGGTTTGGAGACGCTCCACCGGTGCGACGCGATCGCGGTGACCGAGCGAGGCCTCCAGAGCGGACATTGCCCGCAAGACGACAAGGTCGCCGTGCTGGGGTCCGATGAGCTGCAGGCCGACCGGCAGACCATCGGCGGTGAATCCGGCGGTAATCGAGCCGGCGGGCGAGCGGGTCATGTTGAACGGGTAGGTGAAGCCGACCCAGTTCGGCGTCTCCACACCGTTGATGCGACCCTGTTGACCTGACAGCGGCGCCTGACCAGCCGTCGTGGGTGTGACGAGCAGGCGTACGTTGTGGAAGAGATCGACGAGCCGCAGGTTCAGTTGATGGCACTCGTCCTCCGCCTTCACGAGGTCGACCGCCGACATGCCAGCGCCCCAGTCGGCCATCGATCGCAGGCCCGGATCAATGCGCTCCCAGAGCGCCGTGTCGCGAAAGGCCGCCAGCGTGCGGGCGTTGTACGCGTTGGTCATGGTCACCCACGACAGGGCAGGGTCAGTGTCGAACACCGTGTCGATCTCGACGACCTCGGCTCCAAGATCGGCCATCTGGTCGACGGCGGCTCGGCAGGCGGCCGCCACGTCGTCGTCGACTCTGGCGTAACCCAGCGTGGGTGACCAGCCCACCTTCATCGGCAGGTGAGCGTTCTCGATGGCTCCGAGCCACGACGGCTCGGGCATGGACAGTGAGCGCAGGTCGGACGGATCGGGTCCGAGCACGGCGTCGAGGGCGGCCACGGTGTCGGCCACGGTGCGCGCCATCGGGCCACGAGTAGAGAGGTGGCCCCAGTCAGGGGCCGTTGACCCACCCGACGGCACTCGACCAAGCGAGGCCTTGAAACCGGCCAGCCCGCAGAGAGCGGCGGGAATGCGAATCGACCCACCACCGTCGGAGGCCGTGGCGAGGGGCACCATGCCCGAAGCGACGCCCCACGCCGACCCACCCGACGAGCCACCCGGCGAGCGAGCCACATCCCACGGGTTCAACGTGGCGCCGAACACTTCGTTGACGGTGTCACCCTTCCATCCGAGCTCGGGCGTGTTGGTCTTGCCGACGACCACGCACCCGGCCGCTTTGAGGCGGGCGACGAGGATCGAGTCCACGGTGGCGATCTCCGCGTCGGCGAAGCACGGCGACCCCTTGGTGGTGCGGAACCCGACGGCATCCTCGAGGTCTTTCACCCCGATGGGGATGCCGGCCAGCGGACCGGGGTCATCGCCCCGCGCCACGATCGCATCGACGTCGGCGGCCGCGGTCATCGCCGCCTCGCCATCGACGGCGACGAATGCGTTGAGGGCACCGTTGAGGGTGCCGATACGGGCCAGCGCGTGCGAGACCAGCTCGCGAGCCGACATCTTTCCGAGACGTACCTGATCGGCCAGATCGACGACCGCATCCCGTTGGAAGTCCAGACTCATCGTTCTCCGCTCTCCCAGAAGTGTCGAAGGTTCCACTCTAGGTTTCGGCCATGGCCGCACCCCCGTCCCTCTCCTCTCCCATCCCGAACGTCGACCTCGACCATGTCGCCGTCGCCGTCGAACAACAGGCCGCGGCCTGGCCCCGTTACGGCGGCGATCTCCCGTCGGCCTGGGTCGGGGGCGGAGGCACACCCGGCTTTTGGTCGGCCCAGGTGCAGTACGCCAATGGCATGAGGGTCGAGGTGCTCGAGCCATACCTGGTCGAGCAGAATGACTTTCTCCGACGATTCCTCGACCGCAGCGGGCCGGGACCCCACCACCTCACGTTCAAGGTGAAGGACATCGTCGAGGCCATCGCCATGGCCGAGGCAGCCGGCTACCGGCCCGTCGGCGTCAACCTGGCCAGCGACTACTGGAAGGAGGCGTTCCTCCACCCGAAGGATGCGCCGGGTGTCGTCGTCCAACTGGCCCAGCAGGCGGAAGGCGGCGACTGGGGCGCCGAGCCGACGCCCGAATGGTTTCCGGACCGCCGGGTCGACGAACCGGCCACGCTCGTGCACGTCGCCCACGCCGTTGCCGACCTCGACGATGGCACCCGCCTCTTCGTCGGTCTCCTCGGTGCGCAGGTGACCGGCCAAGGCGAGTCGGACGGGATCTGCTGGCTCGACCTGGCCTGGCCGGGCCCCGGTCGCGTCCGGCTCCTGCAGGGTCCGCCGCTCGACGGGTGGCTCGCCGGTCGAGCCGGACGCGTCCACCACCTTGCGTTTGCCGTCGCCGACCCCCACGCGGCGGCGGGAGCGACACCGGTAGCCGGTTCGGCGGCGGTGTACGAGGTGTCTCCGGAAGCCAACGATGGCATGCGCCTGCGGCTCGCGGCGTCGCCGGAGCCGTTTGCCGTGCGAGCGCTCGGGTAAAGACGCCCTGTCCCCAAACACGACAGAGGTGAACTTGCCATGGGCGAGAAGATGGATGACTTGAAGGGCCGCGCCAAGGAAGCAGTTGGCGACCTGACCGACGACAAGGGCCTCCAGCGCGAGGGCAAGGTCGATCAGGGGAAGGCCGACATTAAGGACAAGGTCGGCGACGTCACCGACAAGATCGGCGACAAGATCAAGGACATCACCAACTAGTCGCAGTTTCAACTGTTGGTACAACTCTGCAGCCTCGGTGCCATCCCGCCGGCACCGGGGCTGCAGCTTGTTCGCGCTCCGGTCAGGTCGGAGCCGTAGGTGCAGCTACCGGCGGTTGGTCGAGCGCGCCGGCCGTCACCAGTACGGTCTGCCCGGGCCCACGCACCCCTTCACGGCGGAGGCGGCTGCTGATGCGACCTCGGAGTTCGCGTCCGACGGCATACTGCTCACGTGGTGCGGTCTTCACGACCATGCGAATGGTGAGGTGGTTGGCGTCCATCGACTGCACGCCCCACAACTCGGGCGGCTCGAGCACCAATGCCTGCCACGCGTCGTCGAGGGCGAAGGCGGCCGCCTCCTCGGTGATCAACCGGCGCACGAGCTCGAGGTCGATGTCATAGGGAACGAGCACGTCGACGAGTGCCCGACTCCACTCCATCGACGCGTTGCCGACCCGGCGAATCTCGCCGTTGGGCACGAACCACACCGTGCCGTCGACCGCCCGTAGGCGGGTGACGCGCACGGTGATGTCCTCGACCGTGCCTGTCGCACCTTCGGCCAAGGTGACGATGTCGCCGACCCCGTACTGGTCCTCGAGCAAGATGAAGAGCCCGGAGATCACGTCCTTGACGAGACTCTGAGCGCCAAAGCCGATGGCGACACCGGCGATGCCGGCCCCAGCCAGTAGCGGGGCAAGGTTGAGTCCGACCTCGTCGAGGATCATGAGCGCAGCCACCGTCCAAACGACGGCCCGCAAGAGGCTGGCGACCACGTCGCCCAGGGTCTGGGCGCGCTGCTCGGCCCGCACCGACGTAGGCGACAAGGGGGCGCGAGTACGCACCGAGCGGATGGCCCTCCGCAGCCCCCGGGCGCCAATCCTCCCGATCAACACGGCCAACAGGACGATCAGGAGCACCCGCAGCGGGCGCACCAGCAAGAAGTCTGCCGTCCTGGCTGCGAAGTCACTCAGACCGAGCTCACGCAACAGGTCGAAGAGATAACCGGTGGCGACGAGCACAGACCCCAGGTTCGCGCACGCCGGTGGTGCGCCGTGATCGTGGCTACGTTCGCATCGTGAGCACGAACGAGCGGCGCCGATCGTGGTGGGGTTGGGGCTGGGAGGACGAGGCCGTCAACGGTCGTGACCTCGACAACATCGGCGCGGCCATTGCCCGCCGGCCGGGGTTCGTCGGTCTCGACGGCACGGTCATCCAACCACCCCGCCCACACGACCTCCACCTTCGCCCGCCCCGCACGAAGGTGCCGGACGCACTCGCCGGCATTTGTTCCACGAGCCCCGACGAACGGGCCTCGCATACCTACGGCAAGGCCTTCCGCGACGTCGTTCGAGCGCTGCGGGGCGAGCTCCCCGAACCTCCCGACGTCGTCGCCCGCCCGACGACCGAGCAACACGTGGTCGACCTCCTCGAGTGGTGCACGACCGCTGGCATCGCCGCCATCCCGTTCGGCGGCGGGTCGAGCGTGGTCGGAGGCGTGGAAGCCCGACTTGGCGACGACTGGCCCGCCGCCGTCTCCATCGACCTCACGGCGCTCGATCGCGTGCTCGAGGTCGACCGCACGAGTCGGGCCGCCCGTATCCAGGGCGGCGCGCTCGGGCCGGTGCTCGAGGAGCAGCTCCGTGCGCATGAGCTCACGTTGCGCCACTTTCCCCAATCCTTCGAGTTCTCCACCTTGGGCGGCTGGCTGGCCACCCGTTCCGGCGGGCACTACGCCACCGTCTACACCCACATCGACGACATGGTGGAGTCAATGCGGGTGGTGACGCCCTCAGGTATCAGCGAGTCACGTCGGCTTCCCGGATCGGGGGCCGGGCCTTCCCCCGATCGGCTGTTCCTGGGGAGTGAGGGATCGCTGGGGATCATCACCGAGGCATGGATGCGGGTGCAGGACCGGGTGCGCTTCAAGGCTTCTGCGTCGGCCCGATTTGCCGAGTTCGACGACGCCGTGGCGGCCTGCCGAGCCGTCTCGCAGTCGGGCCTGTTCCCCACCAACTGCCGGGTGCTGGACGCAGGCGAAGCCACCTCGGCCGGCGTGACGGATGGATCGTCGGTGCTCTTGCTCGGATTCGAGTCAGCCGATCATCCGGTGGATGCTTGGGCG
>JBKJKM010000291.1:0-14214 GCA_046597375.1 Acidimicrobiales bacterium
GGCGGCCGGCGGGCGGTTCGGAGAGTCCTTTCGGCGACCAAAAGGCTTCGGGAAGCGAGTTCCTGCGACCAAAGGGCTTCAGCAAAGCGCGCCCTTGCGCCGTGGCAACCTGACGTATGCGGTTGTTCGAGTACCGGCGGGCCGGTGCGGTCGTGGTGGACGGGGACCACGTGCTGTTGATCTCGATGGAGCCACCGGGGCAGCGGAAGTGGTTCCACTTCCCCGGCGGGGGCATCGAGGAGGGCGAGACCGCCGCCGAGGCGGCTCGACGCGAGCTGTTCGAGGAGACGGGGCTGCGAGCGTCGGCTGCCGTCGAGTATCTGCGGGCCGGCATCCACGGCGGGCAGCACGCCTACTTCGTGATGTCGTGCGACGACCTCCGCCTCGGGGAAGTGACGGGGCCAGAGCTCGAGTACGCCGCCGATGACGATTTCCAAGCCGTTTGGGTGCCGATTGCCGACCTCGCGAAGCTGCCGGTGTTCCCCCGATGCGTGGCCGAGCGCCTGGCCGAGGTCGGCCCGGCGACCGACGAGGTGCCGTGGGTCGAGGACGACCGGAGCTCGTGGGACGGCAGCCCCCCCGAGGGGCCGCCGCCCGGCCTGCGGGTCACCGCCCGGGCCGTCGTGGTCGACGATCGCCGGATCGCCGCCATCGAGCGGGGACGGGAGGGCCAGGTCTGGTGGACGTTGCCCGGCGGTGGCATCGAGCCCGGGGAGTCCCCGGAGGAGACGGCCGTGCGGGAGGTCAGAGAGGAGCTGGGGCTCGACGTCGAGGCCAGCGCGCGTCTTGCCGTCGTGGTGTACGTCAACGGCGAGCATCGTTCGCTGCAGACCTACGTGTGGTGCCGCTCCGTCGGGGGGACGTTCGGCACTGGCGACGGCGAAGAGTTCGATGCGGCCCGCCAGCTCGCGCGCGGCACCTACCGCCCGCAGTGGCTCGACCTCGACGACCTCCCTCCCTCACTCCGCCCCGCATGGCTGGCCGACCGGCTGCCCAATTGGCTGGGAAATCCCGCACCGGCGCGCCCCGAGCGCTTCTGCGAGTCGCACGACTGAGGCGATCGGCTCGGGCCTGTAGAACTGCGGGCGCTGTGCCCGCGCTCCTCGCCGCCGTCCTCGTCTTCGTCACCTCGGCCGCCGTGCTCATCCTCGAGGTGCTGGCCGCTCGGTTGCTGGCGCCTTACGTCGGCATCACGCTGGAGACCTACACCGCCATCATCGGCGTCGTGCTCGGGGGCATCGCCCTCGGGCACTACGCCGGCGGGCGGGCGGCCGACCGCATCGACCCCCGCCGACTGCTGGGTCCGTTGCTCGTCGGCGGGGGGTTGTTGGCCCTGGCCACCATCCCCCTCGTGCAACTCTTCGGCCGGACGGATGGCGGCGTCGGGGCCAGCGAGAGCCAGGCCGTCATATTGGCGGCGGCCGGGTTCTTTCTGCCCGCAGCCGTGCTCAGCGCCGTGTCGCCCGCCGTCGTCAAGCTGCGGCTGGACGACCTGGGTTCGACCGGCACCGTTGTGGGCCGCTTGAGCGCCATCGGGACGGCCGGTGCCATCTTCGGCACGTTCCTCGCCGGCTTCGTGCTCGTCGAGGTGGCGGCCACGTCGACGTCGATCCTCGCCGTGGGTGCGCTGCTTGTCTTCGCCGGTCTCGTGGCCTGGGTGCGATTGGGCTCGGGCTCGACCGGCGTCGTCGCGACGGCGGTCATGCTGGCCATCGGTGGCGGCGCGATGACCACGGGGCTGGATGGCATTTGCGACGTCGAGACCACCTACCACTGCGCGCGCGTCATCGCCGACCCGGGCCGTCCGTCGGGGCGCGAGCTCGTACTCGACACGCTTCGCCACAGTTACGTCGACCTCGACGATCCGACCCACCTCCAGTTCCGGTACCTCCAAGTGTTCGCCGACGTCGTGGATTCGCAGCGCCCGGCGGGGACGCTCGACGCGCTGCACCTCGGTGGCGGAGGGTTTACGTTCCCTCGTTACGTCGGCGCCACTCGTCCGGGCTCGACCAACGTCGTGCTCGAGATCGACCCCGGCCTCGTCGACCTGGCCACCGACCGACTCGGCCTCGTAGCCGAACCGGGGCTCGCTGTTCGTGTCGGTGATGCCCGGTTGCTGCTCGGCGGTCTCGACACCGCCAGCCGCGATGTCGTCGTCGGCGACGCCTTCGGGGGCCTGGCGGTGCCGTGGCACCTCACGACGCGCGAGGCGGTGGCCGAGGTGCGCCGAGTGTTGCGGCCCGACGGGATCTACGTCGCCAATCTCATCGACTACCCCCCGCTGCGCTTCGTCCGGGCGGAAATCGCCACGCTGCGACGAGCGTTCGCCTCCGTGGCCGTGGTGGCTCCGCCAGCCGTGATCGACGGTGACGACGGCGACAACGTCGTGCTGGTCGCTTCGGCCGAGCCAATCGACGTCGCCGCGCTCGAGCGCGCCATCGCCGCACGCGGCGGTGTGGAGCGCGTACTCGTCGACGACGACGCCGTCGCGTTCGCCGGCGGCGCCCCGGTGCTCACCGACGATCGTGCGCCGGTCGACCAGTGGCTGGCTCGCTCGGCCCGCTGAGTCCTGCGGTCAGCGCAAGGGCGTGGCGTAGCTGAGGATGGCGCCGACCCCGTCGTCAGGGAGCAGGTGCACGACCATCGTGTCGTCGATGGCCTCGGCGAAGATCGGGTTCTGTGTCGCCGGCCGGCCGGTGCGGGGGGAACGGTGGGGAAACGGGGCCTCGCACACCACGCTGAGGTCGGTGGCCCGGAGCAGCCCGATCCCGCCGAGCGAACCAGCGACGCCACCGCAAAGGACGAGGTCCTCGCCGAGCCACTGCCCGTCCTGGTGGTCGACGAAGTGACCCGGGTTGCGGGCCTCCTCGAGCTGGGTCCCTTCGACGCTCCACCGTCGGAACCGCCGCGATCCCCACGTCCACCCGACCAGGTCGCCGGCGGCACCGAGCCGGACGATGGCTCCGACGTGGTCGTCGACGGCGAAGGCGGGCTCCGGCCGACCACCCGGTACCAGCCGCTCCACCACCGCCGTCGACCGAGGCCGGTACTCGGCGCTGGCCACCCAGAGGGCCTCGCCGTCGAAGTCCATCCCGCCCGGGTGGAAGCGGATGTCGTCGCCCACGGGAGTGCGTTCGACGAGCCGTCCGGCGGAGTCGACGGCCAACACCCAACCCGACGTCGTGTCGACATCGACGGTGGAAATCCACCAGACACCATCGATGCGCACCATGCCTTGCGGGTGGGCGGCGTCGAAGTCGAGGACGAGCTCGCCCACCTGCTCCCAGGGCGTCGAGCGGGAGAGGCGAGCGGCGGTGGAGGAGAGGTTCATCCTCGGCCGGCGATGTCGGCGAGGACCGTGTCAGGCGACCAGGGCCTCGGGTCGCGGGTGCTCTTCCAAGTGGCCACCTCGTCACCGGCCCACGCCGCCCACTCCTCGACCAGTCGCTCGAAGTCGGCCTGAAATCGCATCGTCAAGGCGCCGACGTGCAGCCGCTCGGGGAAGGGGCTCGAACCATCGAGGGCCTCGGTCGCCATCGCGGCGAGGGCACGACGACGTTCGGCGGCCTCATGCCGGACAGTGGTCAGCGTGCGTTGCAGATCGGCTTTCGAGCCGCCCGTGGCGAAGAACACTTTGACCATGCCCTCGAACTCCAGGGTCGGTGGAGCCGGTGTCGCAGCCAGCCACGACCGCAGTTCGGCCCGGCCCGCTCGCGTGATGCGGTACACGGTACGGGCGCGCTTGCCGGTGAGCTCGCCGGCCGAGGTAGCAAGGCCGGCGGCGACCAGGCGCTTCGGCTCGTCGTAGAGCTTTCGCTCGGCGCGCGGCCAAAACCAGTGGAGGCTGCGCTGTACCTGTTTGGCCAACTCGTAGGTGGTCCACTCGCGGACCGAGAGCAGGCCGAGCAACGCATGCGACGTGGTCGAGAGCGGCGTGGTCAATGGTGGCATGTTGACATAGTGCCATGCGCAGTATCTATCATAGCCGAATGCTGCACAACGCAGTATGAGTCGGGGAGATGCTGATGACAACGTTGGTGGGAATCGAGCTGCCCGGCCCCCCGCCGGCATGAAGGTGTTGGCGGTGGTGGCCCACCCCGACGACGAGACGTTCGGCCTCGGCTCGGCACTGGCCCATGCCGCTGCCCTCGGCGCTGAGGTCTCGGTGTGGTGTGCCACGCACGGCGAGGCGGGGGAGCCGGCCCCGGGTTGTGGCATCACCGAGGCGGGTCCGGAGCTGGGCGATGCGAGAGCGGACGAGCTCCGGGAGGCGGCGGCCATCCTCGGTATCGCCCATGTCGAAGTGGGGAACTTCGGCGACTCCGGCATGCTCGACGAGCCGCCGGTCGGATCGCTGGCCGCCGTCCCACTCGACGTGGTGGTGGCTGCGGTGCGCGAGGCCATCGAGCGGACAGAGCCCGACCTCGTGGTCACGCTCGACGCCAGTGACGGCCACCGCGACCACGTCCGGATCCGAGAGGCGGTCGTCGAGGCGGCATTCGACGTCGCCTGGGTCTACGTGTCGTGTCTGCCCCGATCGCTCCTCCAGCGATGGCTGGTCCACGCCCAGGAGGCGGACCCGGGACGCGCCCACCTCGACCCCGAGATCGCCGCCGTCGGGACGCCGGATGAGCTGGTCACGACCCTCATCGACACGGCCATCCACGTGCCTCGTCGATGGGCGGCGATCCGGGCCCATCGCTCGCAAGTGTCGCCCTTCGAGGGCCTGCCGTCCGATCTCGAGCAGGCGTTCCTGGCCACGGACCACCTGCAACGGCTGTCGCCGCCGTGGTCGGGCGGGCCGATCGAGACCGACCTGGGCCCGATCGTGGCGCGCCGCGTCTAGGTAACTGGCTCGGTCCCCGCCGCCCCGTCGTCGTCGGCGTGCAGCGGCTCGGGCATGCGGGTGAGCACGAGGGCGGCGCCGGCCAGGCCGATCACACCCGTCAGCAGCGACGCCGAGCCGAGGGTGACGGCGGCGGTCACGGCGGCGGCCACGAGGGGTCCGCCGGCCGTACCGATATCGCCGACGAGCCGCCAGACGCCGAGGAACTCGGCCCGCCCTCGGCTCGGCGCGAAGTCGGCTCCGAGCGTCATCACGATCCCACTGCCCAGTCCGTTGCCGAAGCCCAAGACGAGAGCGACGGGCACGAGGGTCATGAAGCTGGAGGTGAGTGGGAGCAACAAGAAGCCGACGGCCAGCACGGTCAGGCACGGCACGGCGACGAACTTGCGGCCGTAGCGATCCGACACCGAACCAGCCGGATAGAAGAGCAGCATGTCGAGGCCCGCGGCGATGCCGAAGATCACGGCGACGGCCGGCGCGTCGAGGCCGATCCGGTCGGCCCACAGCGGGAGGATGGCCTGGCGGCTGGCCCGCAGCACGCCGATGCACAGGGCGCCGACGCCGGCCGTCCGCAAGACGGGTGCGTGGTCGCGGGCGACGGCGCGGAACCGCACCGGGCCATGGCCGGCGCCGTGGTCGGTGCGCCCGTCGGCATGGGGGTCGGCAACGGCGAGGAGGAGGGCGCAGCCGGCGATGGCCATCGCGACGTGGACGAGGTAGGCGCCGTCCAGTCCGATGGCAGTGATGGCGAGGGCGCCGAGGAACGGCCCGAAGAAGTTGCCGACGCGGTTCACGCCGCCGAGGGTCGACAGCGCTCGGCCCCGCAACCGCAGCGGCATCACATCGCTCACGTAGGTGAGGCGGGCCAGCAGCCACATCGACCAGCCGCACCCCATCAACAACATGGCAATCGAAAAGAGCCAGACGTTCGGAGCAAGGATGCAGCCGACCAGAGAGACGAGCAGGATCGCCGTCCCGACGGCCATGGCCCGCCGCTCGCCCAGACGAGAGACCAGCGCGCCGGCCGGAATGTCGAAGAGCATCGTCCCGATGCCTCGCAGGGCGACGGTGAGACTGGCGATGGCGATCGAGGCCCCGAGCCCCTTGGCCGACAGCGCCACGATGGGGATGACGGCGCCCTGCCCGACGCTGAAGAGAAACGACGGCCCGTAGACGGTCAGTCCCAGCGACCGCAGCGTCGGCTCGCTCGTCCGCTCGACCGTCATGGGTGGGCATTCTGCCGGTCGTTCCGGGGTTGGTCGCTACGTGCCGTCCGCGCTGCCCATCCTGTCCGTGCTCGACCTCGCCCCCGTGGTGCTCGGCTCCAACGCTTCTGAAGCCCTCGGCAACTCCCTCGAGCTGGCGCAACGGGTGGAGGCGCTCGGCTACCACCGCTACTGGGTGGCCGAACACCACAACATGCCGGGCATCGCCAGCTCGTCCCCGCCCGTGCTCATCGCCCACCTGGCCGCCGGCACGTCGACGCTCCGCCTCGGCTCCGGCGGCGTGATGCTGCCCAACCACGCGCCGCTCGTGGTGGTCGAGCAGTTCGGCATGCTCGAGGCGCTGCACCCCGGCCGCATCGACCTGGGTATCGGTCGGGCGCCCGGTACCGACCCGGTCACCGCTCACGCGTTGCGGCGCACGGCCGAGGGCATCTCGGCCGACGAGTTCCCGCAGCAGCTGGGCGAGTTGCTGGCCTTCTTCAACGGGACGTTCCCCGACACGCACCCGTACCGCAAGGTGACGGCCACGCCGGGGCTCGGCTACCAGCCGGCGCTGTGGCTGTTGGGCTCGAGTGACTACAGCGCCCAGGTGGCCGGCATGCTCGGCCTCCCGTTCTCCCACGCCCACCACTTCAGCGCCGAGAACACGATGCCGGCGCTGTCCGCCTACCGCTCGTCGTTCCGGGCCTCGGAGGCTCCAGACGCCTTGCGCGAGCCCTACGCCATGATCGCCGTCTCGGTCATCGTGGGCGAGGACGATGCCAACGCCGCGTGGCTGGCCGGACCGAGCCGGTTGTCGATGGTGCGCCGGCGCACGGGTCAGCCGGCTCGCCTGGTGTCACCCGAGGAGGCGTCGGACTACCAGTACACGCCGATGGAGCAGCAGGTGCGGCGAACGATCGGCACGGGTTCGTCGGTGGTCGGCGGTCCGGATACCGTGCGCCGAGAGTTGCTCGACCTCGCCGAACGGACCGGTGTGCAGGAGCTCATGATCCTCACCTCGACGCACGGCCAGAAGGACCGGCTCCGTTCGTATGAGCTGTTGATGGAGGCGTGGCCTCAGCGGCTGTAGTGCAGCGGGGCGCTGTAGGAACCACCGACGAAAGGCTTGCCCCGCCGCGACGTCCATCGCCACTGCAGGGAGATGCGGGGATCGATTCGCTGTCGGGTGAGGTACGGCACCGAGTGCTGCCAGTCGGCCTGGGCCCGGCCGCCCATCACGATGAGATCGCCGTTCCCGGGCTGGAGGTCGTGGGTCGCCCCCTTGCCTGGCGCGTCGTCGACGCCGGAGCTGAACTTGGCCGCCCATGGACGGAGGAACCACGGACGCTGCGCCCCGAGGGTGAGGATCGGGATCAGGGTCTCGTCGAGGTACCGCATGTCGGTGTCGCGATGGAAGGCCTGGCCATCGCGTCCGTCGCGGTACTGCATGAGCCCAAACCCCCGGAACTCGACCTTGTACCGCCGCTGGATCGTCTTGTGAACCTCGGCCAAGGCGGGGTGGGGCAGCGGCCGTCCGTAGCTCCACATCGAACCGAGCCGGCGTTCCTCGACCCAGTGGTCGTAGCGGAACAGGCGGCCCGTCTGCCACGCCACGTCGGTGCGGAGCGCCTCGTACAGATCATCCGCGCCTTGCAGCCAGCCCCGGCACACGTCGACCCACGACGTCTCGTCAAGTTGGATCCGCTCGAACACCGGCTCGGCCGTTGGACGGATCTCGATCGCCACGCTGCCCAGTCTGCCAAACCCCGCGTTGTTGTTGCCCCTGCGGTCGCCGCAAGGGCAACCCCAACGCGTTCTGGCCACCGCAAGGGCAACATCAACGCGAAGGAGGCCGCCCTTGCGGGCGGCCTCCGTTCGCAAAGTCTGAAAACCTCTAGCCGTTCTTGGGGAGGTCCTTGAAGGCGGCGGTCTTGTCGTTGTTCGGCTCCTTGGGAAGGCCGAGGACGCGCTCGCCGATGATGTTGTGCTGGATCTCGTCGGTGCCGCCGTAGATGGACGGGCCGGGGGAGTAGAGGGCCTGACCGGTGACGCCGGCAAGGAACGGATTGCCCGTCGCCTTGTTCAGGATCTCCTGCTGCTCGGGCGTGTAGGCGTGGAGCGTGCCGTACGGGCCGATGATGCGCATGCCGGTCTCGCGGCCGAGCTTGAGCATCAGCGACATCGTGAGCTTGGCGATGTTGCCCGAGCCCGGGAAGTCCGGCCGGCCGGCCTGGCGGAGCGCCTTCGATCGCAAGCCGTTGTACTTGGCGATCTCACCCATCGTGTGGAGCTTCATCAGGTCCTGCCGGACGGTCGGGTCCTTGATCTTGCCGTTGTTCTTGGCCAGCTCGGAGATGAGCCCGGCGCTGCCGCCGAGCATCCCGGCCATGCCGCCACCGCCACCGCGACGGGGGGCGCCGCCACCGGGAGCCCGGACGAAGTCGCCGGCCCGCTTGTCGAGCTGCTTGGCCACGGTGCCCGGCGTGGCCGAGCCGCCGGCCTGCGAGCCACCGCCGGCGCCGAGGCCGGCCCGCTCGAAGCCGAGGGTGGTGTTGGCCACGGCCCAGCCGCTGCCCAGCCCGCCGATGAGGGTGTCGTCGTGCGCATGCGCATCCGACATGAAGACCTCGTTGAACATGGCGTGGCCCGTGATCTCCTTGAGGGGACGCACGTCGACGCCGGGCTGGTGCATGTCGAGGGCGAAGTAGCTGATGCCCTGGTGCTTCGGCACGTCGACGTTGGTGCGGGCCAGGAGCATGCCGAGGTCGGCGATCTGGCCGCCCGACGTCCACACCTTCTGGCCGTTGAACGTCCACTCGTCGCCGTCCTTGACACCCTTGGTCGTCAGACCGGCCAAGTCGGAGCCGGCGCCCGGCTCGGAGAACAGCTGGCACCACGCCTGCTGACCCGTGACGATGTCGCGCACGTACTTGTCGATCTGTTCTTGCGTGCCGTGGGTGGCGATGGTCGGCGCCGCCAGCAGCAGCCCGAGACCGCCGGGCGCGCCGAGGGCGCCGTGCTCGGCGATGGTCTGCGCCGCACGGATGCTGTCGGCCCGCGACAGCTCCTTGCCGTAGGCGTTGAGGGGAAGCGAGGGCGAGGCCCATCCGCTGACGCCCAGGCGCTCCCACCACTCGGCGACGGTGAGGTCGGGGTCCCAGTTGTCGTTGAGCCAATCCTTCAGCTCGGTGATGACGTCGGTGGCCGTATCAGTCATGCCCTCATGCTCCGTCCAACTTGACTGCTTGGTCAAGTTGGACGGTCGTTAGCGTCGCCCCATGTCCGCCCCCACGAGCCATGGCCACGCCGACAACGCCGAGCTGGGCCCGCCCGAGACCGTCGAGGTGGCCGACGGGATCTTCGCCTACGTCCAGCCGGACGGGTCGTGGTGGATCAACAACACCGGGTTCCTGGTCGATCCGGACGCCGCCCGGGTGGTCGCCGTCGACACCTGCTCCACCGAACGACGTACCCGCGGGTTCCTCGGCGCCATCACCGCGGTCACGCCGCTCCCGGTGCGAACGCTCATCAACACCCACCACCACGGCGACCACACCAACGGCAACTGCCTCGTGGCCGAGGGGGCCACGATCATCGGGCACCACATCACGCGAGAGGAAGTGCTGGTCACCCGCATCGGCGGGCTCGATGCCGTCTTCGGGCCGGTCGACTGGGGCGACCTCACGCCGGCGGCCCCGACCGTCACGTTCTCGGACCGACTCGATGTCCACGTCGGTTCGCGCGTCGCCGAGCTGCACCACTTCCCCGACCCGGCCCACACCCGCAGCGACGTCGCCGTGTGGCTGCCCAGCGAGCGGCTCCTCTTCGCCGGCGATCTCGTGTTCAACGGCGGCACCCCGTTCGTCGTGATGGGCTCGGTGGCGGGCTCGCTGGTGGCCGTCGATCGGTTGCGCCAGTTCGGTGCCGACACCATCGTTCCCGGACACGGCGGTGTCTGCGGGCCGGAGGTGCTCGACCGCGTCGAGGCCTACCTGCACTTCGTCACCGATGTGGCGGCCGACGCCCACGCCGCCGGCGCGTCGCCACTGGATGCCGCCCGCCAGGTCGACCTCGGTGAGTTCGCCGAGTGGCTCGACTCCGAGCGCATCGTCGGCAACCTCCACCGCGCCTACGCCGAACTCGACGGCACCGAGCCCGACATTCTCGCCGCCTTCGGCGACATGCTCACCTTCAACGGCGGCCATCCCCTGAGATGCCTTGCTTGATGTTTGGGCGCGATCTCGCCGAGATGTCGGCGAGATCGCGCCCAAACGTGCTTCAGCCCCCGCTGACCAACACGTCGGCGCCTTCGGGCGGGGTGGGGTCGTTGATGGCTGAACCTTCGAGCCAGCCGGGCGGGAGGTGGACGGGCCGCGGGCCGTTGGTGTGGCCCCGCTTGGTGCGCCGAGCCGACTCGGGAAACGGTTCGGTCGGGTCGAGGTCGACGAGGTGGGCCTCGAGGTCGGCCAGGGTCGACACCAGCGCCATCGCCTTGCGTCGAGCGCCACCGACGGGATAGCCGGTGAGGTACCAGGCGACGTGCTTGCGGAAGTCGCGGCAGCCTTGGTCCTCGCCCATCAGGTCGACGAGCAGCTGGGCGTGGTGCCGCATCGTGGCGACCACGTCGCCCAGGGTCGGCGGCGGCGAGAGAGGTCGTCCGGCGAATGCATCAGCCAGATCGCCGAAGAGCCACGGTCGCCCGAGGCAGCCACGGCCGACGACGACGCCGTCGCACCCGGTCTCGTCCATCATGCGCAGCGCGTCCGACGCCTCCCAGATGTCGCCGTTGCCGAGCACCGGGATGGACGACACGTGGGCCTTCAGCTCGGCGATGCGCGACCAGTCGGCCTCGCCGCTGTAGAGCTGTTCGACCGTCCGGGCGTGAAGGGCGATGGCGGCGACCCCCTCGTCCTCGGCGGCTCGGCCGGCGTCGAGGAAGCTCACGTGGTCGGAGTCGACACCGATGCGGGTCTTCACGGTCACGGGCACCGCACCGGCCGCTCGCACCGCCGCGCGCACGATGTCGCGGAACAGCACCCGGTGGATCGGGAGCGCTCCACCCCCGCCCTTCTTCGTGACTTTGGCCGCCGGGCAGCCGAAGTTGAGGTCGATGTGGTCGACACCGATCTCGTCGACCAGCCGCCGCACGGCAGCGGCCACCACGACCGGGTCGGTGCCGTAGAGCTGGAGGCTGCGCACTGGCTCGTCGTCGCCGAAGGACGACATCCGCAACGTGCGCGGGTTGCTCTCCAAGAGGGCACGCGCCGTCACCATTTCGCTCACGTAGAGCCCAGCGAGATGTTCCTGCCGCCCGACCCCGGCACCCCGCCCGTATGTGCCACAGAGCCGGCGAAAGGCGATGTTGGTGACGCCGGCCATCGGTGCCAGCACGACGGGTGGTTCGACGACGAGTGGTCCGATCGTGAGTGGAGGTGCGCTCAGGCCCACAGGTCGGTCACCTCGACGTCGAGCTGGCCGAGCAATCGGCGCAACAGTGGAAGCGACAGTCCGATGACGTTGCCATGGTCGCCTTCGATGCCCTCGATGAACGGAGCCGAGCGACCGTCGAGCGTAAAGGCGCCGGCCACTCGCACCGGTTCCCCGGAGGCGACATAGGCCGCCAGCTCGGCATCGGTCGGCATGCCGAACCGGACGACCGTCGCCGCAACATCCGAGGCGTACTTCTCTCGTTCGGGATCGACGACGCAGTGGCCGGTGACCAAGGTTCCCGTTCCGCCCCGCATCCGGCGCCAGCGATCGAGTGCTTCGTCGGCCGATGCCGGCTTGCCGAGAGCTTGTCCTTCGAAGTCGAGCATCGAGTCACAACCGATGACGAGGGCGCCCGGCGGGAGGTCGGGTCGGGCGGCGACGGTGGCGGCCTTGCGGACGGCGAGGAGCCGCACGAGTTCGGAGGTGTCGTCGGCTTCGACGTCGTCTTCATCGACACCGCTGACGATCACCTGCGGATCGAACCCGGCCGCCTGCAGCAATCGAAGCCGGGCCGGCGAGGCCGAAGCCAGCACGAGAGGGCGCGTGGGCGTCACGGCGCTCGGTGCACCGAGACGGCATAGCCCGACCCCGTGAACGGCCGGCGGCCCCAGGTGGCGAACCGTTCCTGGAGTTCCAGGCCGGCGGCGGCGCAATGCTCGTCGTAGAGATCGACCTCGTACCCGCGCCCGAGCTGGAAGCCGGCGATCAGGAGGCCGCCGCCAACCACGTGGCGGGCGCACCCGGCGACCAGCGCAGCTTCGGTGCCGGGGGGTGTGAACAGCGGGACGTTGCCGGCCAGCACGACAACGTCGAAGCTGCGTCCAAGTTCGAGGTCGGCCAGATCGCTCTCGACCCAGGTGAGGTCGGGCGCCGCCCGCCGGGCCGTCGCCAGCATCGACGGGTCGGCGTCGGCGCCGACCACGTCGACGCCGTGCCGGGCGAGCTCGATGGCGACACGCCCCGTCCCGCAGCCGGCGTCGAGGACGGTCGCCGGCTCGAAGGCGCGGACGAACGTCGCCTCGCCATGGACGTCCTGGCCCGTCGCCGCGAGGGCGTCGAAGCGTTGTTGGTAGTCGTCACCGTCCCAAGTCATGCGCGTCCAGTCTCGTCGCAAGTGGCCCCTAACCTCGTCGTCGACATGGCCACGCCCCAGCCCGGGATCTTCGCCCAGGGGACCCGTTCCCACCACTACCTGGAGTACGACCTGCAGCCCGGCAGCGACCGCGTCGCCTTTGTCGAGGCCCTCCGGGCGATGCGGGAGCCTCCGGTCACCGCCGGCGGCGCCAACCTCGTCCTCGGCTTCGGCCGCCGCCTGTGGGAGCTCCTGGCGCCGGATGGGGTGCCCTCGCAGCTCCGGAACTTCGAGCCGCTCGTCGGTCGAACGGTGACGGCGCCGGCGACCCAGCACGACTTGTGGCTCTGGACGCACGGAACCAACGACGACGTCACCGTCGACGTGGCCAGGGCGGCGACCGTCGCCCTCGGCCCGGTAGCGACGCTGGCATCCGAGCAGCCGGCTTTCGTCTACAAGGAGAGCCGCGACTTCTTCGGGTTCATCGACGGCACGGAGAACCCCGAGGTCTGGGATGCCCATCTCGTCGCGTTGATCCCCGACGGTGAGACGGGCGTCGGTGGCAGCTACGTCCTGACCATGAAGTGGGTGCACGACCTCGGTCGCTTCAACGCCCTCGACGAGGACGAGCAGGAGCGCATCATCGGGCGCACCAAGCACGACAGTGTGGAGCTCGATGACGACGTGCGTCCGGACACCGCCCACATCAGTCGGGTCGTGATCGAGGATGACCGGGGCGAGGAGCGCGAGATCTATCGCCGCAGTACCCCGTTCGGATCGGTCACCGAACAGGGGCTCAACTTCGTCGGGTTCGGCAACGACCTCGAGCTCTTCGGCGAGATGCTTCACCGGATGCTGGGCACGAGTGGCGACGGCGGGCACGACCGCATCACCGAGTTCTCCACGCCCGCCCGCGGCGCCTTCTACTTCGCGCCGTCGCTCGACGCTCTGCACGCCCTCGTCAACGAGGCCTAGCTTTCCGGCCATGAGCCACGAGTTGGTCATCCGAGGCGGCACCATCGTCGATGGGACGGGAGCCCCGTCCTTCACCGGCGACATCGCCATCGACGGCGGGCGCGTCACCGAGATCGCCGAAGGCCGCATCGATGGACTGGCCACCCGTGAGGTCGACGCCGACGGGCTGGTGGTCGCACCCGGCTGGGTCGACATCCACACGCACTACGACGGCCAGGTGACCTGGGACCCCGAGGTCTCGCCCTCGTCCTGGCACGGCGTCACGACGGTCGTGATGGGTAACTGCGGCGTCGGCTTCGCGCCGGTTCGAGCCGACGGCCACGACTTCCTCATCGAGCTCATGGAGGGCGTGGAGGACATCCCCGGCTCGGCATTGCACGAGGGCATCGACTGGCAGTGGGAGTCGTTTCCCGAGTACCTCGACGCACTCGACGCCCAGGAGCGCGTGCTCGACATCGCCGCGCAGGTGCCGCACGCCGCCCTGCGCGCCTACGTACTCGGCGAGCGGGCACACGAGGAGGCCGACGCCGACGAGATTGCCGAGATGGCCCGTCTCACCACGGAGGCGTTGCTGGCCGGCGCCGTCGGATTCACGACGTCGCGGACGTTCCTGCACCGCTCGA
>JBKJKM010000206.1:0-19486 GCA_046597375.1 Acidimicrobiales bacterium
CGGTGTTCTTGGGGGTCGCCGCCGTAGAGGCGGTCGATGCCGACGTCGACGAGAACGACACCGAGGGTCGCCTCGTCACCGACCGCCTCTACGGCGGCGACCCCCAAGAACACCGCATCCGCCAGGAAATGCTGCTCGGCATCGGTGGCGTTCGGGCGCTCGAGGTCCTGGGCGAGCCGACCCAGGTGTTCCACACCAATGAGGGCCACGCCGGCTTCCTGGGCCTCGAACGGATCCGCCGCCTGATCACCGACGACGGGCTCAGTTTCGGCGAGGCCATCGAGGCGGTGCGGAGCGGCACGGTCTTCACCACCCACACGCCGGTGCCGGCCGGCATCGACCAGTTCGAGCGGCCGCTCATGGAGCGCTACTTCAAAGGCTGGGCGGAGGAGTGTGGCGTCCCCTTCGACGACCTCATGGCCCTCGGCCACTTCCCGGGTACAGCCAAGGACGCGCCCTTCAACATGGCCGTGATGGGGTTGCGGTTGGCCGGTATGTCGAACGCCGTGGCCAAGCTCCATGGCGACACGAGCCGCCGGATGTTTCAGAGCTTGTGGCCAGACGTACCCGTCGACGAGGTGCCGATCACGTCGGTCACCAATGGCGTGCATGCCCACACCTGGATCAGCCCCGAAATGGACGACCTCTTCTCCCGTTACGTCCTCCCGGCGTGGAACGAGGCCGAAGCCGAAGACTGGGCCCGTATCGACGACATCCGCGACGACGAGCTCTGGCGGGCCCGTGAACAAGGTCGCGATCGGCTCGTCGAGTTCGTGCGCAACCGTTTGCGGCAGAGCCTCGTCACTCGCGGCTTGAGCGCCAGCGATGCCTCGTGGGCCGACGAGGCTCTCGACCCTCGCATCCTGACGATCGGCTTCGCCCGCCGGTTCGCCACCTACAAGCGGGCCAACCTGTTGCTGAGTCAGCCCGACCGCCTCAAAGCACTCCTCCTCAGCCCGGATCGGCCTCTCCAGATCGTCTTTGCCGGCAAGGCCCATCCGCACGACGATCAGGGCAAGGAGATGATTCGTCAGATCATCTCGTTCTCGAGCGACCCTGAGATCCGCCACCGCATCACGTTCGTCCCCGACTACGACATCGCCGTGGCGCGAACGATGTACCAGGGCTGCGATGTGTGGCTCAACAACCCTCGCCGCCCCCTCGAGGCGTGCGGCACGAGTGGGGAGAAAGCCGCCCTCAACGGCGTCCTCAACCTCTCGATCCTCGACGGGTGGTGGGACGAGATGTTCGACGGCGAGAACGGCTGGGCCATCTCGTCCGCCGAAGGCTACGAAGATCTCCTCCGGCGGGACACCGTCGAGGCCGGGAGCCTCTTCGATCTCCTCGAGCGCCAAGTGGTACCGCTGTTCTACGACCGCTTCGAAGGTCCCGTCCCGCGACGTTGGGTGCGTCGCATCAAGTCCTGCCTCCGTTCGCTCGGACCACAGGTGGTGGCCAGCCGCATGGTCCGCGACTACGTCGAGCAGTTGTACGAACCCATCGCCGCGCAAGCCGACGCACTCTCCGCCGACGGAAACGAGCGAGCGCGTGCCCTCGCTTCCTGGAAGGCGCGGGTCACGACGGGCTGGGATGCCGTCAAGATCGTCAGCGTGGAGACGGAGGCGGCCGTCACCGACCTCGGTACCGCTCGCCACGTGGACGCCATCGTCGAGCTGGGTTCGCTGCAGCCCGACGACGTCGCCGTCGAGCTGCTCCACGGCGTCGTCGGGCCCAACGACGAGCTGGTGGACACGCAGCGCGTTGCCATGAGCTTCGCTCGAGACGACGGACGATACACCGGACAGTTCGCCTGCGAGACGGCCGGCCGCTACGGCTTCACCGTCCGCGTGGTCCCGGCGCACGTCGACCTCACGACGCCGCTCGAGCTCGGTGCCATTGCCTGGGCGTGAGGCGCCGAGAACGTCGCCGCCGCCGATGCGTCAGGCTGAGATGAGAACGAACGCAGAGGAGACAGCGTGAGTGGTGTACGGGTGCTCGTCGGAACGAAGAAGGGTGCCTTCGTGCTCACCTCCGACGCCGAACGCAAAGACTGGAAGGTGGATGGGCCCCATTTCGGAGGGTGGGAGATCTACCACGTGAATGCGTCGCCGGTCGATCCTGATCGGCTCTTCGCGTCGCAATCGACCGGCTGGTTCGGGCAGCTGATCCAGCGGTCGGATGATGGCGGCCGCACGTGGAACCCGGTCGGGAACGACTTCCGCTACGACGGCATCCCCGGCACCCACCAGTGGTACGACGGGACACCGCACCCCTGGGAGTTCGCGCGGGTTTGGCACTTGGAGCCCTCGCCCACCGACGCCGACACGGTCTACGCCGGCGTGGAGGACGCAGCTCTCTTTGTCAGCAACGATGCCGGAGCGACGTGGCGAGAGCTCTCCGGCCTCCGCCAGCACGGTTCCGGTCCGAGCTGGCAGCCCGGTGCCGGGGGCATGTGCCTTCACACGATCGTGCTCGACCCCCGCCGGGCCGAGCGAATGTTCGTCGCCATCTCCGCCGCCGGCGTCTTCCGCACCGATGACGGCGGCGAGACCTGGCAGCCCACCAACACCGGGCTGCAGTCCGAGGGCATACCCGATCCCGACGCCGAGGTCGGCCACTGCGTCCACCGCCTCGCCATGCACCCGAGCCGGCCGGACACGCTCTTCATGCAGAAGCACTGGGACGTGATGCGTACCGACGACGGCGGCGACCACTGGCACGAGATCAGTGGTGACCTCCCGACCGACTTCGGCTTCGCCATCGACGTACACGCCCACGAGCCCGAGACGATCTACGTGGTGCCGATTACGAGTGACTCGGAGCATTATCCGCCCGAAGGCAAGCTCCGGGTGTTCCGCAGCCGGTCGGGCGGCAATGAGTGGGAGCCCCTCACGAAGGGGTTACCGCAACAGGACTGCTACGTGAATGTGCTCCGCGACGCCATGGCCGTGGATGCCCTCGATGCGTGCGGCATCTACTTCGGCACGACCGGTGGCCAGGTATACGGATCGGCCGACGACGGTGACACCTGGGATGCCATCGTGCGTGATCTTCCCCCGGTGCTCTCCGTCGAGGTGCAGACCCTCCCGTGATCCGGGTGGCGCTTCCGGCCCACCTCCGCACCCTGGCCCAAGTCGGCGGCGAGGTGCTCCTGGACGTCGGGGCGCCCGTCACCCAACGGCGGGTGCTCGACGCCCTCGAGGCTGGTTATCCGGCACTCTGCGGCACCATGCGCGATGCCGCAACGGGCAAGCGGCGGCCATTCGTGCGCTTCTTCGTCGGCGAGGAGGATCGATCGCACGACGACCCGGACGTGGCCCTACCCGCCGCCTTGGGAGAGGGAAGCGAGACCTTCTACGTCATCGCAGCGATGGCCGGCGGCTGAGGCGAAGTCAGGCGCCGGTGGCGCCATCGAGAGCCTCGCGGATGATGTCCGCGTGGCCGGCGTGACGGGCCGTCTCCTCGATCAGGTGCAACAACACCCAGCGGCGGTTCAGGCCGAGGGCCGACAGGTCGTCGAGGTCGTCGGCCTCCGCCAGGATGGCTTGGTTCTCGGCAATGGCGTCCCGGTAGAGACGGGTGACCGACGCGACGTCGTCGCCCGGCTCGACGCGCAACTCCCGATCGTCCGGCGGCCAAAGCCCGGGCACGTCCCGTCGGGCGACCTCGAGCTGAAACCACCGACGCTCGACGAAGGCGAGGTGCTTCACCAACGTCAACAGCGAGAACGCACTCGGCGTCGGGTGACTCGACGCCTGCTCGACGGTCAACCCTTCGATCTTGCGGAGGATGGCGTTGCGCTGTTCGTCGAGGAACATCGTCAGGCCGGCCAATTCGGTCGCCGGACCTTCGAAGGGGACGGGCATCGGCGCACCGTACCCGTAACGCGAAGGAGCCGGCCCGAAGGCCGGCTCCATCACACGTGTGTTGCGGACTAGATGACTTCGCGGTCCCGGACGACGGTGCGCTCGGTGCGGCTGCCGCCGAAGCCACCCCAAGAGCTCCAGAACATGGCCGACATGAGCAGGCCGATGGTTCCGACGACCATCAGGATCACACCGACCGTGTCGAGGTTGATCCCGGAGACCTCTGCGTTGAGAGCGAACGTCATGATGGCGCCCACTGCGAGAAGGAAGATGCTGACTCCGATGCCCATGATGTCTGGCCTCCTGGCCCCGCCCCGTCGGGGCGCTAGATGAACACCCCTTACGTCCCCGGACCGACGATGCCCCAAACCAGTTGTTCCGCGGATCAGCGACCGGAGAACGTCGCCTTGCCCGGCCCGTGCTCGAGGAAGGACGCAACGCCGGTCTTGGCGTCCTCGGATGCGAACACGTCAGCGAAGAGATCCTGCTCCCACGAGAGCCCGTCGGTCAGCGACCGCGACAGCCCCTCATCGATGGCGGCCTTGGCCAGGCCCTGGGCCACGAGGGCGCCCTTCGCCAGTTCGCCGGCCCAGGCCAATGCTTCGCCGAGCACGTCGGCGGGAGACACGACGCGATCAGCGAGACCGATGCGCAGCGCTTCTTCGGCCCCCACCTGACGTCCCGACAAGATGATGTCCTTCGCCCGTGAAGGCCCGACGAGTCGGGCCAAGCGCTGCGTTCCGCCGCCACCCGGGATGATCCCGAGCAGGATCTCGGGCTGGCCGAACTTGGCGTTGTCGGCGACGACCCGGAAATCGCAGGCAAGGGCCAGCTCGCAGCCGCCGCCCAAGGCATAGCCCGTGACGGCGGCGATGACGGCACGCGGGATCGCGGCGACGGCATCAAGAGCGATGCGGAACCCTCCGCCGATCGTGCGCGCCTCGTCGGGACCGCCGAACTCGGCGATGTCGGCGCCGGCGGCGAAGATGCGCTCGCCCCCCCAGATCACGACCGCCCCGGGTGGGTCCGCCGTCAGGTCGGCCGCCACCTCGGCCAGTTGTGACAGCAGCGCCGTCGACAGTGCGTTCATCTTCGGACGGTCGAGGCGCACGACGGCGACACCGTCGTCGCGCCGCTCCATCGTCACGAACCGGTCGTCGGTCATCACAGCTCCTCGAGGATCTTGTCGGCGGCAGCGTAAGGATCGAGCTTCCGTTCGAGTACGTCGTCATGGAGGCTCACGAACCCCGGACCCTGGCACAGCTCGTCGGCCCGCTGCTCGAGGCGCCGCACGACGATCTCTCGCAGCTCGGCATCGATGCGGTTCGCTTGACGCTCGGCCAGCTCGCCGGTCGACGTGAGCAGGGAGCGGTGATCCTGGATGGCCTGCCACAGCTCGGCCACGCCATCCCCCGACTGCGCGACGGTCCTGACGATCGCCGGACGGTGCCGCTCACGGGTGGCGTACCCGAGCGCATCCTCCAGGTCGCGTTGCGTCTGCTCTGCGCCGGGGCGATCGGCTTTGTTGATCACGAAGACGTCGGCGATCTCGAGTAGCCCGGCCTTGTTGGCCTGCACGGCGTCGCCCCACCCCGGGTTGACCACGACCACGGTTGTGTCGGCGGCTCCGGCGATCTCGACCTCCACTTGGCCGACGCCGACCGTCTCCACCAACACCCAGGGCAGGCCCGCAGCATCGAGGACGCGGATGGCCTGCGGCGTGGCGAGGGACAGCCCGCCCAGATGCCCCCGCGTCGCCATCGATCGAATGAACACGCCGGGATCGAGGGCGTGGTCCTGCATCCGCACGCGGTCGCCCAGGATGGCGCCGCCGGTGAAGGGCGAGGACGGGTCGATGGCCAGCACCCCCACCTCGAGACCCTCGGCGCGCACGCACTCGATCAACCGGTTGGTCAGGGTCGACTTTCCGGCGCCCGGCGCCCCGGTGATGCCGACGGTGGCGGCCTCGCCACCTCGCGGGTAGGTGAGAGCGCCGACCTGTCGTGCGGGCTCGCCGCCACGCTCCACGAGGGAAAGCAGACGTGCGACCGCACCTCGGTCACCGCCGACGGCGGCGTCGACGAGCTGCTTGGGGTCCCGACTCCTGGCCACGGCCGGAGAACCTACCCGGGCGGTCTACCAGTCTTCGGCGCTGGAGGGATCGACGTCGAAGTCGATGCCCTTGGCCCGCACCTCGGTGAGGCCGGGCACGCGATCGAGGAGGATGCGCTGGATGCCGGCCTTGAGCGTCATCGATGACATCGGGCAACCACCGCAGGCACCGAGGAGCTCGATGTCGACACGGCCCGTCTCCTCGTCGAGTTCGATGACCCGCATGTCTCCCCCGTCGGACTGCAATGCAGGACGGATGGCTTCGACGGCTTCGAGCAGGGCGGCTTGCACAGCAGTTGGCTCCTCACAGCGGACCCGGGATGAGGGGTCGCGTTCATTCTCCCATTCCTGCAACCCCGAGGGCGACCCGTGACTTCCCGGCGCCGAGGGCCACCACCTCGAACGACCCCACGCCCAAGACCGCCGTCACCTCGACCACCAGGTGGCCATCGACGGCCCCCTCGAGCCCGCGGCCCCACACCGTGGCGATCCAGTTCGGCGGGAGCACGGCGGAATCGGCCTCCAGATCCGACCCGTCACCCAGGCCAACGTCCGCCATTCCTCCCGCCCAGCCGAGGCGTCGCAGCACCGGGAGCGCACGCGCCGCCGTCGCCACTACCAGTTGCGGCCGACGTTCGAGGGTGGTCGCCAGCGCCGCCCCGACCGAGGCCTGCAGCCGATGGAGCAGGACCGGATCGAGGCCGAGCAACGACAGGAAGCCCAGCCGTCGAGCGGCGAGCCGTTCGGCCACCCCGGCCTCCTGCACCAGACGGTCGATGGCCCGGGTGTCGTCGGCGCGTCGCGCCTCGTCCACCAAGGCGGCGGTCGTCGCCCGCCACCGTCGGAGCTCGGCCCGTAGCTCGGCCACGGCTTCGTCGGGCGCTCGGATCGGTTCGGCGCGGTGCCGCGGCCCGACGGTGAGGATGGCCCCGTCCTCGTGCGTCACGTCCCACGCCTCGAGGACGTCGAGGCAGGCACAGCGCTCGCCACCCAACGCGCCGAGCGCTCGCTCCGCCTCCGGATCGGGATGGGCGTCCAGGATGAGCCGGCCGGCGACCCAGCGAAGCCGATGGTCGGCGCCGCCAACGGGGCCGGCAGCATCGACCGGGTCGAGTCCCTCCCACCACACCCTCATCAGCGTTCGAGGGTCAGCGCGATGACGCGCCCGGCCACATGGCGCTCGAGTGTGACGTTCGTCCTGGTATCCGGCAGCGACGGCTCGAAGCGCACGACGTCGGTCGTGAGCGGCTGACCGCCGTATTGCACACCCTCCCCGTCAACGGCTGTCCAACGTGGGGGCGGCGCCGGCACCTCGAAGACGACGACGGCCCGCCAGTGGTCGGTCCAGCGCTCCATCGAGACCCACCAGCCACCGGGAAAATGTTGGGCCACCGCCACCACCTCGAGGAGACTCGAGACGCCAGCGGGTTTCACGAGTTCGCCGATGTACCGGTCGAAACGGTCGAGGGCCGTCCCGTCGAGCGCCAGGACATCAGCGACCGCCTGCACGCGACATCGGGATCCATTGATGGTGTCCACGTGAGCCGGGTCTCGGCGCGCCGCTGCCACCTCCGTCACCACGACGGCATCGATATAACGCGAGGGGGACGTCTCGGTCGTCACGGGAACCACTTCGGTTGCGCGCACACCGTCGTCGAGTTCCACCGTCACCGACGCCCCCGACGCGTCTCGAATCTCCAGACGGCGGTCGTCGACACCGGTGGCCCCGACCAGGAGGCTGGGTGCCACGGAGCCGTCGACCCCGACCACACGCGCCACGGTCCGGTCGGACCAGAGCTCGGCACTGGTGACGCGTACGCCGCCGAGTGCGGCATCGACAGACACCACGGCGTGCAAGACCGGACGCCCGTCACCCGCCGCAGCGGCGTACAACCTGGTCGGGTCGAGCTGCGGCCGCGTCGGCACGAGCCACGATGCTCCACGCACGACCAATGCGTCGACGACGTCGGAGACCAACGCCGTACCGGCGTCAGAGCTGAGAGCGCCGATTCCGACGAGAGCCAACACCGCCGCCTCGAAACCGTCCATCCGGCGCACGGTGTCGAGCACCGGCTCGTGGCCCACGGCGGAGGTCACCGACTCGGCATGAAGCCGCAAGCGATACTCCGCCTCGGCGGCGTTCACGGTTCGCGCACGCGCTCCACGTCGGCGCCGAGGGAGCGCAGCTTTCCGACGAAGTCCTCGTAGCCGCGATCGATGTGGAGGGTGTCCTGCACCTCGGTCTCGCCCTCGGCCACCAGTCCGGCGAGCACGACGGCGACGCCGGCCCGGACGTCGTGCGCCTTCACCTTGGCCCCGGACAGGGCCTCGACTCCACGCACGACGGCGTGGTGACCCTCGGTCCGGATGTCGGCGCCCATGCGGTTGAGTTCGGCGACATAGGCGAAGCGGTTGTCGTGGAAGATGTTCTCGGTGACGATGCCGACACCGTCAGCGACCGCCAACATGGCGACGAGCATCGGCTTGTAATCGGTGGCGATGCCCGGGTAGGGCAACGTGGCCACATCGGTCGAGCGCAGTCGGCCCGTGCCGGCGGCCCACAATCCCGAGCTCGACGGGGAAACCCGCACCCCCATGTCGGCCATCTTCTGGACAACCATGTCCATGTGCTCGGGCCGGGCGCCCTCGACGGTGACTTCGCCACCGGCGATCCCTACGGCTGCAACCCAGGTCGCCGCCTCGATGCGGTCGGGGATCACGGTGTGCTCGACGGCGCGCAGCTCGTCGACACCCTCGACCTCGATCGTCGACGTACCGGCTCCGGTGACCCGAGCGCCCATCCGGTTGAGCATTGCCGCCAGATCAGCGACCTCGGGCTCTCTCGCAGCGTTCTCGATCACCGTGGTGCCCTTGGCCAACACGGCCGCCATGAGCAAGTTGTCGGTCGCCGTGTGGCTCGGGAACTCGAGCACGATCCGGGCACCGAGGAGACGCTCGCATCGGGCCTCGATGTTGCCGTGGACGACGTCGAACTCGGCCCCCATCGCCTCGAGACCCTTCAGGTGCATGTCGATCGGACGCGTGCCGAAGTTGTCGCCTCCCGGGAGCGAAACCTTGGCCCGCCCGAAGCGCGTCAGCAGGGGGCCAAGCACCACGATCGAAGCCCGCATGCGCTCGACGAGCTCGTAGGGAGCCTCGGGCACCAGGTCGGACGACCGGTGGATTCCGAGGTCGGATCCGTTGCGCTTCGTATCGACACCCATCGAGACGAGGAGGTCGCACATGATCTCGACGTCGATGATGTGCGGCACGTTGTGCAGCACGAAGTCGCCCTCGGCGAGCACGGTGGCCGCCATCAACTTGAGCACGGAGTTCTTGGCTCCGCTCACCCGAACCGTGCCCGACAGAGGACCGTTGGGGCGGACGAGAAAGCGATCCATGCGCTCAGTATCCCCGCTCCGTGGGCCCGCTGTCGCGGGCCCTAAGCTCGCCCGCTTGCCGAGACTCGTCACGACCGCCCAGGTCCGCCGGGCCCGTCTCGAGGAGTTGCGCACGCCGAGAGCGGGCCTCGTCGTCGAAACGCAGGACGAGGACGGGTCGTTCCTGGCCATCGGCGGACCCGTCGAGGAGTACCGGCGGACGCTCGAAGTCACCGATGCCGACGACGGCACCGACGAGGTAGTCGTCACCCAGACCGTGGTCTACCGCTTCGTTTTCCCCTTCCTGGGTTGGATGCTGGCGTTCCCCTATCGGCGCGTCCTCGGTGGGCTCGGCTCACCCGATCGCCATCCGTGGTGGGCGCCCCCCGAGCCGGTCGACCCTCGCGCGGCGGCCATGCTCGGCTCCCTGTGCGCCCTTGCGGCCGTGGCCGCCTACCCCGGCGTGCTGATCGGCCAGACCATCGAGTTCGCACGCGAGGAGCTTGGCTTCTCGGCCTCCTCGCAGAGCTTCGCCTTGGCCGCCGTGCGGGGCGACTTCCTCGTGGCGCTCGTCGTGGTCGGCTTCGCCGACCGGCGGGGCCGCCGCATCGTCACCTTGGTCTCCATCGCTGCCGGGTGCCTCCTCAACGCCACCAGCGCGCTGGCGCCCAACCTCGAGGTGTTGGTGGCGTTGCAGATCATCGGTCGCGGTTTCCTCACGGGTGCCGCGTTGTTGATCGGCATCATGGCGGCTGAGGAAATGCCCGCCGGTTGCCGGGCCTACGCCGTGAGCCTGCTCACCATCGTCGGCGCCTTCGGCGCCGGCACCGCGCTCCTCGCTCTTCCCCTCGCCGACCTCGGCGACGGCAAGGGCTGGCGTCTCCTGTTCGTGCTCGCCCTCGTCGGCCTTCCACTCGTCGTCCTCTTCGGGCGGCACCTCCCGGAGAGCCGGCGGTTCCGGGCACCCCACACCGACGTCCGACTGACGGGCCACGGGCGTCGCCTCTGGTTGCTCGGGGTCAGCGCCTTCCTGTTTGCGCTGTTCCTCGCCCCCGCCTCGCAGTACCAGACGGTGTTCCTGCGTCGTGAGCGGGGTTTCTCCGCCGCCCGCATCAGCCTCTTCGCCATCGGGACGAACGTGTGGGGCGGCATCGGCATCGTGGCCGGCGGGCGGTTGGCTGATGTCCGTGGACGCCGGGTGGTGGCCGCCGTCGGCATCTTCGGCGGCGTCGGCTGCACGGTGCTCATGTTCTTCTCGGCGGGCTGGACCATCTGGGCCTGGTCGGTGATCGGTTCGGTGGTCGGCGCCGTCACGGTCCCGGCCCTCGGCGTCTACGGGCCGGAGCTGTTCCCGACGTCGTTGCGGGGCCGGGCCAACGGAATCATCAGCGGCGTCGGCAGGATCGGGAGCGTGGTCGGGCTCGTGGTGATCGCCCTCCTCGTCAACGACAACCAGCCATTGGCCCCGATCATCGCCCTGCTCGCCATCGGGCCGGCACTCCTGATGGTCCTCGTGCTCGTCGCCTATCCCGAGACGGCCCACCGTGAACTCGAGGACCTCAATCCGGAAGACGCTGCGCCACTACCCTCCACTCCCTGATGGGCCTGTCCGAGCACCTGCGCGTGATCTGGCGACGCAAGTGGCGCATCCTGGCCGTTGCCCTCGTCCTCGCCGGCATCGTCTACATCCGCAGCGATGCCGCACCCGAGGAGTACCGAGCTCACGCGACGCTCGCCGTCTCTCCCGGCGCGACCGATGCGGCTGTCGAGGCCGCCGGACGTCTGGCTCGGTCGTACGCCGTGCTGGCCGAGACACGACCCGTGGTCGCCCTCGCCGTCGACGAGGGAGGACTGCGCGTGGGCGCCTCGGCGGCCCGCGACCAGGTCGAAGCGGCGGCGTCCGACGACGGCTTCGTCGAGATCACCGGCGACGGGCGGTCTCCGCAGCGCGCCGAACAACTTGCGTCCTCGGTGGCGAATGCGCTCGTCACCACCGTGAAGGCACGGCAGGAGGCGGCGAGGGAGGAGACGGTGGCACCCTCGGCAGCAGCACTCGTCGACCTCGAACGACAACTCAGCTCGCGCGACCTTGCGGCCGATGCCCCGCTGCGGACGGCGCTGTTGGCCCGCTACAGCGAGCTGAACCGCGCCGTCACGGAAGCCCGGCTGCGGCCTCTCGACCGCATCGAAGTCGTCTCGCCCGCACGCGCCGGCTCCCGTCCGGTGGCGCCCATGCCCGCCCGAGACGGACTGCTGACGTTCCTGAGCGCGATCGCTGCCTTCTCCCTCCTGGCCGTACTCGTCGAGGTGCTGAGCGATCGCTTCAGCACCGAGCGGCCGGCCGAGGAGGTGACCCGCGTGACGGGCCTCCCGGTCCTGGCCGAGATCCCACGCGCTGGCGGTCCCGAGGTGGTCGAGGCCTTCCGCACGCTGCGCACGAGCCTCATGTTCATGTCGACCTCCGAACGGCTGCGCACCCTGGCCGTCGTCAGTGTCGACCCCGGTGCCGGCAAGACCTCGACGGCGCTCAACCTCGCACGGGAGGCGGCCGCCCTCGAAGTGCCGGTCGTGCTCATCGACGGCGACCTTCGCCGCCCGATCCTTCACGAGCGCCTCGGCCTCCCTCGCTCCCCCGGGCTCAGCGAGGCGCTGGCCGGCACGTCCGAGACAGCCGGTGCCGGGCACCTCCTGCAAGGTTGGCTCCGGGTGGTGCCGAGCGGGGCGCCGGTGGCCGATCCGGCCGGACTCTTCGGCGGCCGCGCCTTTCGGGAGGCCTTGGACGCCATGACCTGGGCCGAGTTGGTCGTCGTCGACACGCCCGCCGGCGGGCTCTTCGCCGATGCTCTCGCCATCGCTTCGCAGTGCGACGCAACCATCATCGTGGTCGACGCCGAGAAGTCGAAGCGCCGGCCGGTCCGCAACCTGGTCGAAAGCCTCCGCCACGTGAGCGCCCAGCCGATCGGGATCGTGCTCAATCGCACGGAGCCGGCGCCGCGACCGTCGTACTACGAGATCAAGGAACCCCGAACGCCAAAGGGTGGCGGCAGAGGCACTCGGGCCGGGCCACCGACCTCGCTCAGCCGCGATCCAGGAGCGGCGCCAACCACGTCGTGACGGCCTCGGCCACCGCCGCGTCCTTGCGTCGAAGACCGTGGTCGCCGCCCTCGAGCCACACGTGGGTGACTGCACCCGGGATGTGCTGGGTCGCCGCCTCGAGTTCGTCGGGCGTGGCGAAGGTGTCCCTCGTGCCCGACACGAAGAGGCAGGGCAGCTCCAACGCAGGGAAGTGCTCGGTTCTCAGCCGATCCGGCTTTCCCGGGGGGTGCAGCGGATAGGAGACGAGGACGAGGCCCCGGGCCGCCAGCCCCTCGGCGACGGCCATCGAGCAGATGCGGCCCCCCATCGAGCGCCCGCCCAGGAACAGGTCGCCGAGTTCCAGGTCGGATGCGGCTGCGAGCATGGATGCACCGGCGCGGACTGCTTCCAGGAGGATGGGTGGGCGATCCGGGGCCCGCCGGCCGGCGAGCGTGTAGGGGAAGTCCATGCGCTCGACGGCGACACCGAGTCCGGTCACCGCCGCGTCGAGGGCGACGAGCGCCGGCTGGTCGCGTGTGGCGCTGGCGCCGGGCGTGAGCAACAGGCCGGCGTTCGGTCGCCTGGCGATCATGGCGCATGGAGGAGGATCCGGCGGGCCTCCGCCAGATCCTGGATGCGCTGCCCGGCGCCGTCGACATCGGCGCCGTGATCGGGATGGGACTCCCGGAGGAGGTTGCGGAACTGCTTCTGGACCTCGCTTCGGGCTGGTTCGGTTCCCGGGTCGAACCCGAGGATTCGGAGGGCCCAGCGCTCGTCGTTCGGGACGCCCCTCCGGCGAAAGCTCCCAGCCTCGTCGCCGGTGAGAAAGGCGAGGAGCTTCTCGTCGATGCCGCCTGTCCATCGCGTGGCCCGCCGCAGCAGCCGGAACACGTCGGCCCGCACCGAGTACGACAGCTGCCCGGCGGCGTACATGGCGCCGAGGATCTGCGGGAGCACGGCGCCGTGGCCATCGACCTCGAGCGTCATCTCGCCGCCGTCGTCGCCGACCAGGCGGTGGGCGCTGCGGTCGAGACCGTGGGTGTCGGCCTGGAAGCGATGGAGGATGGCGGGCTGCACGATTCGGGCACCCTGTTCGAGCTGGCCGAGCAGGCCTTCCACCCGTTCGAGCACCTCGTCGTCGTCGAGGGCACTCACCCCGGCGGCCACGATGCCGGCCAGCAACAGCCCGCCGTGCCCCGGCGTGGGATCGGTCGGGAGGTACAGGCGGCCGAGGGCCACCCGCCTCGTCGGGGCATAGGGGCGCGAGTGTCGGACCTCGAGCTCGGCCAGGAGCATCTGCGAGAAGCTAAGCCGTCAGGCTCAGCTACACATAGCCGAAGAGGACGTCGCGCAAGCGCTGAGCGTGTCCTTGCACGAGATCGTCGTCGTCCTCCTGCTCCACGGCACGGCTCACCTCACCGGCCAGCTCCTGGACCCGACGCCACACCTCGGGATCGATACCGAAGGGGGGCGGGATGACACGGGCGGCGTCCGCGGCGTCGAAGAACTCGCCGGCCAGGGCGAGATCGCCGGGGTCGTCCTTGAGTCGATCGGCGGCCACGTACAGATTGCCCATCACGGCGTAGTTCGCCTCGTCGTCGATGCCATCCTCCGGCGCCGCCTCCAGTGCATCCGGGCTCTCCACCTCGTCGAGGAGGCCGTCGACGACCTCCTCGTCGTGCTCGCCCACGACCAGGTCGGTCCCGACCTCCCAGGGGCTGCCGGGCTCGTAGCCCTCGACCACGTCGGCGCCTGACGGCGTCTCCCACTGGTGTTGGATCTCGGAACCGAGGAGGCGTTGCTCGAGGGCACCGCGCTGGTCGGCCGTCCACTCGTCCAGCTCGTAGACGATCACCTCGCCGCCCTCGCCGTTGTCCTCGCCGTCGCCGGTGTCGCTCATGGCGCGGAGGCTAGCGCCCGCTCATCGACCCCTCGGTTGCTTACAGGAAGGAGTAGGCGGTGCGACGGTACCGGCGGGCGGCGCCGTCGAGCAGTGCGCCCAGGGCGATCAGCAGGAAGGCCAGGGGTACCAGTTTGTCGGCGGCAATACCGGTGTCGGCCATTCCGGGAGCGGCCGCAGACTCGCCGCTCACCGCCGCCGTCGTCGGTGTCGTTCGGGCCGTGGTGGTCGTGGTCGGCGCCGCCGTGGTCGTCGGGGCCGGGGTGACGGGGATCGAACGCACCGGAGGCATCGTCGTGGTCGATTGTGCCGCCGCCGGCGTGGCCAGACCCACGGCCAGAAGGCCCGCGAAGATCAAGGTCCGAAGCACACGCACGTCCGGCACGATAGCAAAGGGGACGACCCGCACCGCGAATCGCCGCCGTCAGAGCGAGGCGTGCTCCGTATGGCGACCGAAGACGTCACCCAGAGCCCCGACGACCTCGCCGACGGTGGCCGACGCCCGGACGGCGTCGATGATCGGGGGCATGAGGTTGTTGGTCGGCTCAGCGGCCGCTGCCCGCACGGCGGCCAGCGCCGCCGCCACCGCCTCGTCGGAGCGGGCCTGCTTGACCTCGGCCAGACGCTTGCGCTGCAGGTCTTCGACCTCGGCGCCGATGGCCAACAGGGGCGGTCGATCGTCGTCGCCCTCGACAAAAGCGTTCACGCCGACGACAATCCGTCGGCCGTCGTTGATGCGACGCTCGGCCTCGTAGGCCGAGCGGGCGATCTCCCCCTGGAACCAGCCCTGGTCGATGCCGGTGTACACGCCCTCGAGGATTGACCCCCCACCGAGCTCGTCGAGGTGGGCGAAGATCGCCTCGGCCTGGCGCTCCATCTCGTCGGTCATGGCCTCGACGGCCCAGGAACCGCCCAACGCGTCGGCCACGTGCACCACCCCGCTCTCGTGGGCCACCACCTGTTGGGTCCGCAGGGCAAGTCGGGCCGCCTTCTCGGTCGGCAGAGCCAGGGCCTCGTCGTAGGCGTCGGTGTGGACCGACTGCGAACCGCCCAACACGGCGGCGAGCGCCTGGATGGCGACGCGAGCCAGGTTCACCTCGGGTTGTTGCGCGGTCAGCGACACGCCCGCCGTTTGGGTGTGGAAACGACACTGCAGCGATCGTTCGTTGGTCGCGCCGTACCGATCGCGGAGCCAACGCGCCCAGATCCGCCGTGCCGCTCGGAACTTGCCGATCTCCTCGAGGAAGTCCCAGTAGGAGTTGAAGAAGAACGACAGCCTCGGCGCGAACTCGTCGACCTTGAGGCCGGCGGCGACCGCGGCCTCCACGTAGGCGAACCCGTTGGCCAACGTGAAGGCCAGCTCCTGCGCGGCTGTCGATCCGGCCTCGCGGATGTGGTACCCGGACACCGATACCGGGTGCCAACGCGGCATCTCGGCCGTGCAGAACCGGATCATGTCCGTCACGATCCGCATCGATGGCCGCGGCGGATAGATGAACTCTTTCTGGGCCTGGTACTCCTTCAAGATGTCGTTCTGGATGGTGCCGGCGAGGCGCGCCCGATCGACGCCATTCCGTTCCCCGGTGGCCACGTACATGCCGAGCAGGATGGCGGCCGGCGAGTTGATCGTCATCGACGTCGTGACCGATCCGAGATCGATGTCGGCGAACAGGTCCTCGACGTCGGCCAACGTGTCGATGGCGACGCCGGCTTTGCCCACCTCACCGAGGCAGTGCGGGTCGTCGGAGTCGCGGCCCATCAGGGTCGGGAGGTCGAAGGCCGTCGAGAGCCCGTCACCGCCGGAGCGGAGGATCTCCTTGAAGCGCGCGTTGGTGTCCTCGGCCGTGCCGAAGCCGGCGAACATCCGCATCGTCCAGAGCTTCGACCGGTACATCGAGGCATAGGGCCCGCGGGTGTACGGGAACTGGCCGGGGAACTCGCCGTCGTCCGGCCCGTAGACGGGTTCGAGCGGTACGCCGGACAACGTCTCGGCCAGCGTCTCCCGTTTCGGTGCAGCGTCGTAGGCCGCCTGCCAGTCCTCGCGAGCGCTCATCTCGCAAGGGTAACGTCCGAGCCATGACGCCCGATCGGCAAGCCCCCGACCGCAACCTGGCGATGGAGCTCGTCCGCACCACCGAAGCCGCAGCCCTGGCGGCCGCGCGTTTCGTCGGGCGGGGCGACAAGGACGGTGCCGACGGTGCCGCCGTCGATGCCATGCGCGTCGTGCTCTCGACTGTGAACATGGACGGCCTGGTCGTCATCGGCGAAGGCGAGAAGGACGAGGCGCCGATGCTCTACAACGGAGAACGCATCGGTTCGGGCGAGCCGCCCGAGACCGACATCGCCGTCGACCCCGTCGAGGGGACGACCCTCACCGCCCTTGGCCAGGGCGGCGCCACCTCGATAATCGCCGTGAGTGACCGCGGCACGATGTTCGACCCCGGTCCGATCTTCTACATGGACAAGTTGGCCGTCGGACCGGAATCGAAGGGCGTCATCGACATCAACGCCTCGCCCACGGAGAACCTCAAGGCGGTGGCGAAGGCCAAGGGCGAGTCGGTGCGTGACGTCACGGCCGTGATCCTCAACCGGCCCCGCCACGACGACCTGATCGCCGAGATTCGCGAAGCCGGCGCCCGCATCCGCCTGATCGAGCACGGCGATGCCCCTGCGGCGATCGCCACGGCCTGGTTCGACTCAGGCATTGACATCCTCTTCGGGATCGGCGGCTGCGCGGAGGGCGTGATCTCGGCCGCCGCCCTGAAGTGCATCGGCGGCGAGTTCCAGGGCCGCCTCCACCCGCGCAACGACGAGGAGCGCGAAGCCGCCATCGCCGCGGGCTACGACCTCGAGAAGGTGTTGATGGGCGACGACCTGGTGCGGGGGGACAATTGCTTCTTCGCCGCCACCGGCATCACCGACGGCGAACTGCTGCGCGGGGTGCACTACGACGCTCGAGGCGCCACCACGTCGTCTCTGGTGATGCGGTCAAAGTCGGGCACCGTCCGGCGCATCGAGGCCCGCCACGCCCTCGAGAAGCTCTCCGAGTACTCCTCCGTCGACTTCCGGTAGTCCTCGCCGCGCTCCACACCGGTCCCTGGCCAACTTCGTGAAGCGTTTTGGTCGCCAATTCGCTTCGGCAAGCCTCGCGCAGCGACCAGAAGGCTTCACCGAATCCTGCGGATCCGAGCGCGCCCGGCGCGCCTCGACCTGCGGCCTTCACCGCCCTCAGGACAGGCGACGTTCCATCTGCACGAAGTCGCGTCCCGCCCGCCATCGCGGAAGGTCGACGTAGCCGTGCCACCCACGCGCCTCATAGAAGCGCCGGGCACCGCCCGCTGCCTGGGTGCGGAGGGTCAGGCGGATGCAACCGCGCTCCGCCGCCAGCGACTCGGTGGCCGCCAACAAGTGCGAGCCGATGCCGGACGAGCGCTCATCTTCGTCGACGATGAGGCTGGCCAGGTAGGCGTCCTCCCGGCTCAATGAACCCGTCGCCGTCCCGACGATTGCGCCGCCACGCCGGGCGACGATGGCGAACGGCTCTTCGTCGATCGTGATGCCGCCGTCGCCGCGGGAGAAGGCGTCCCATGCCGCGGTCGTCCACGCTTCCGCCACGGGATCGAGGCCGGCCGAGCGGGAGAGTTCTAGTTCGAGACCGCCGCGCCCGATGATGGCGGCGCGCTCGAACGGGACGTCAGCGATCGAGCGCCATACCCGTCCTTCGGTCTCTTCCAAAAGGTGAACGCGATCAAAGGCGACGTCGAGCTCGAAGTTCTTCAACGCCAGCAGCGCGGCCGGAATGCGCTCGGGCGCAGCCTCATCGGCCAATGTCACGTGGGGGACGAACGACCAGGTGAGGTTTCGCTCGAGCGGCTCGACGAAGACTTCGTTGCGCAGGCGGTGCACGGCATCGACGCCCGAGCCGGCCACGGGCAAGTACACGACGGGGTTCACCGGGAGGAAGGTCGCCGGCGGACCGAGTCGCACCTCGAAGGGTCGGGTCCGGGCCGCCGCCCGACGCAGCACGGCCAGCGCATCAGGGATCCGGTCCTCCCGCACGTTGACCGGCGGGACGAGCGTCAAGTGGGTCGGGATGCGGCCGAGGGCGCCGTCGCCCAAGGCCCGGCGCAGCCCGTCGATCTCCACCGACCACGGCGGCGGAACGAGCAGAACGACCCCGAGTCGGCGCTTCGGCATGCCGAGACGGTGCCACACCTCCACCCCATCGGGATTTTTGAGACGCCAGTAGGGCAGATCCGCCCACTGGCGTCTCAAAAACCCGATGGCGGGCGCCGGCGGGGCGATGGGCTGGCGGGACGATTTGCGGGCGCCGGCGGGGCGTCCGGCGGGCGGCGCCGGCCCGGCGCCGTTCGGCTAGTGAGCGGGGGCGGTCTCGCCGGCGGCGTCGAGGCGGACCTCGGCGCGGCGCCGGGCCGTCTCGTCGTCTCCAGCTCGACCGAGGGCGTCGCGAGCGCGGGCGACGTCGATCTGCGACGAGAGTTCGGCCACGTCGGAGAGCACGGTGACGCGGTTGTCCTTCACCTCGACGAAGCCACCATGGACGGCCGCCGTCGTCGACGTGCCCGCCGTCTCGCGGATCACGACCTTGCCGATGCCGAGGACACCCACGAACGGGGCGTGGCCGGTGAGAAAGGCGATGTCGCCGCCGGCCGTTCGGGCGATGACCATGTCGGCCTCCCCCGAGTAGAGAATGCGCTCGGGCGAGACGAGCTCGACCTGGAGACTCATGTTGATGGCCTCGCTCTACGTCGCTCGGCTGGGCCTCGCGGCTTGCCGCTCGGCTGGAGGTCGACGTCAGTCATTCAGGGTCTTGGCCTTGGCCTGCAAGGCGCCAATGCCGCCGACGTTGAAGAAGGCCTGCTCGGGAAGGTCGTCGTAGTCGCCCTTGAGCAGGTTGCCGAAGGCCTCGACCGACTCGGCCACCGGCACGTTGGTACCGGGGATGCCGGTGAAGGGCTCGCCGGCGTACATCGGCTGGCCGAGGAACTTCTCGATCTTGCGGGCCCGCCCGACGAGAACCTTGTCCTCTTCCGACAACTCGTCGATACCGAGGATGGCGATGATGTCCTGGAGCTCGCGGTAACGCTGCAACGCCTGCACGACGCCGCGAGCGACGCGGTAGTGCTCGGCGC
>JBKJKM010000029.1:0-6396 GCA_046597375.1 Acidimicrobiales bacterium
GGTGTCGCGCAGCCAGTCGTACGCCCGTCGCGCCTCGTCGAGCCGGCCGCCCAGGACGAGCGCCATCGCGCACTCGACGTGGTCCCACGGGTCGGTGTGGCCGTCCGGCCAGGGCAGCGCGCCCGAGACGTGCTGGACAGCGGCGATCGCCGCGACCGTCTCGTCGAGCTGCCGCGCCGTCAGGACACCCGGCAGATCACGCAGCGCCACGGACCGTCCCCGCCTCGGGCTTGCGCAGGTAGACGACCAGGCTCTTGCCGATCACCGGGTCGAGCGTCTTCTCGAGCACCCGGGTGAGCAGCGGCTTCTTCATCATGTCCCAGACGAGCAGGCGGTGGTACGCCTTCACCAGCGGGTGCTCGGCGTTGTCGACGCCGACGGCGCACTTCAGCCACCAGTACGGCGCATGCAGCCCGTGGGCGTGGTGGCGGTCGACGACCCGCAGGCCGGCCGCTTCCAGGCGCGTTCGCAATGCCGACTCGCGGTAGATGCGCACGTGCCCGCCGACGGCGAAAGGGGCGTGGTATTCGTCGTCGAGGGCCCAGTTCACGAGCTCAGGGCCCCATCGGGGCACCGTGACGGCGATCTTGCCGCCCGGCTTGAGGACGCGGGCGAGCTCGGACATGGCGCGGCGATCGTCGTCGATGTGCTCGAGCACCTCCGAGGCGATGACCCGCTCGAACGCCCCGTCGCTGAAGGGCAGGTCGAGAGCCGAGCCGTTGCAGGCGCCGGGCTGGGTGCCAGGAGCCATCTCGCCGGCCTCCATCATCCCGCCCATGACGGCGAGGGCGTCCTTGAGGTCGGCCGCCGACAGGTCGAAGGCGGTCACGTGGGCGCCGCGTCGCAGGCACTCGAAGGCATGGCGACCTCCGCCCGCACCCATGTCGAGCAGCCGTTCCCCCGCCTGCAGGCCGAGGCGCTCGTAGTCGACGGTCAGCATGTCGCGCCCTCTCCGGCGATGGCGGCCCGATACTCGTCCAACGACCCCTCGGCCGTCCTCCGCCACGTGTAGCGATCGAGCACCCGACGCCGTCCTCCCTCGGACAGGCGCGCCCGTTCGGCCGGGTCGCCGAGCAGCGACAGGATGGCCGCCGCCAGGGCACCCGGATCGTTCGGCGGCACCAGGTGAGCCGAACGGCCGTCTGTCCCCACCACCTCGGGGATGGCCCCGCCGGTGGTCGCCAGCAACGGCGCGCCCGAGGACATGGCCTCGATGGCCGGGAGCGAGAACCCCTCGTAGAGCGAGGGCACGACGGCCAACTCGCACTCGGCGTAGAGCTCGACGATGCGCTCGTCGGTCACCCCGGACACGAAGGTGACGTGCTGGCGCAGGCCGAGACGATCGAGCGTGCCCGGGATCTTCGAGCCCGAACGAAGCTTGCCGATCACGACGAGATGGATGTCGTCACGCTCGGTGCGGGCCTTGGCCACCGCCTCGAGGAGGGGCACGAGACCCTTGAGGGGAACGTCACCCGACGCCGTGGTCAACAGGCGTCCCCTCACTCGCCGGACGTCGGGAAGGGGCCGGAACCGATCCTCGTCGACGCCCACCGGGACGACGTGCATACGCTCGATCGGCACGCCCATCTGGGCGGCGATGTCCTTCTTGGACGACTCGCTCACGGTGATGATCCGGCGCACGCGCTTGGCGACCTCGATCTGCTTGGGCAGGAACGAGTACCACCGGCGAAGCGTGAAGCGCTTCCAGGCGCTGGTGGCATGGTCGAGTTCGAGCTCGAAGTCGACGGTGATGGGGTGGTGGATCGTCGCTACGAACGGCATGGCGTCGGGACCCTCGAGAAGTTCGAGCAGCCCGGTGCCGAGGCACTGGTTGTCGTGGACGATGTCGAAGTCCGCTCGCTGGGCCTTGAGGAGACGGGCGACGCGGGCGGAGAAGCTGTGGGCCTCGGGAAACTGGCCGCTCATCTCCCGCAGCCACTCGACCCAGTCGATGCGGGTGCGCGGGATGCGGTTGGGGATCCAGAACGGGAACTTGTGCCGATAGAGGTCGAGGCTGGAGACGGGCTGGAACTTCACGCCCTCCTCGAGCTCCGGCCAGGGCTGGCCGGCGAACACGGTGACGTCATGACCCATGGCGACCAGCTCGCGGGTGACGTACCGGGTGTAGACACCCTGGCCGCCGGAATGGGGGTTGCCGCGGTAGCAGAGGAACGCGATGCGAAGCGCGTCAGGATGCGGCGAGGGCGGCGACATGGGGAACAAGCATCCGTTCTCTTGACCGGTTGGTCAAGTAGAGGGGCAATCGCCGCTCAGCTGCAGCACCGATCCTGGTCCGACGCCGAGGGCGGCGAGCTGCCCTTGTGGCACCTCGAGGGCATAGCGGTACGGCCCCGTGGCCGACGACGTCGGGCAGTCGCTGCGGTCGCCGCAGGGTTCCATGTCGGCCGACGACACGAACGAGCCGTCCGCTGCGAACCAGGCAATGGACAGCGGCATCGGGGTGTTGCGCATGAAGAAGCCGCCGGTGCTGTCGACCGAGTACCGGAAGATCATCCCCGGATAGCCCTCGAGGTCGGTGATCGTCATGAGCCCGCGCGCCCGCTGGGCCTCGGTCGCCGCCAACAATGCGCAGGCCTCGGTCGGGGTGATGGCACCGCCGGCCGGCGTGATCGTGAACCCGATCTCGCCGAACCCCTGGATGCGACTCTCGACGAGCTCGGGATCGGCGGGTTGGTTCGCCCCCTCGGCCAGACAGGCGCCGAAACCGATCACCAACAGCGCGCCGATGACCCACTCCAAGATGCGGATTCGAGGATCCGGCGGGTCGAGATCGTCGGGTTCCATGGTGAAGGAAAGCTACCGGCGCCGCAGAGCGAGGCCGTCAGCACGAACTCTCAGTACAGCTCGAGGAGCTCGGCGACGTCGTCGGCGAGGTGGTAGCTCTCGGTGTCGTCAGGGAAGGCGCCCGCGCGAACGTCGGCGGCGTAAGCCGAAATGGCGGCGACGGCGTCGGCCTTCTGGTCCGCGTAGCGGCGGACGAACTTGGGGGCGACGCGATCCTCGAGGCCGAGCAGATCATGGAACACCAGGACCTGGCCGTCGCAGTGGCGGCCGGCGCCGATGCCGATGGTCGGGACGTCGACGGCGGCAGTCACCAGCCGGGCGACGGCATCGGGCACCCCTTCAAGCACGATGGCAAACACGCCTGCCTCGACGAGGACCTTGGCGTCGTCGACCAGCAACTGGGCGCCCCGGGCCTCCTTCCCCTGCACTTTGAAGCCGCCCATGGCGTGCACCGACTGCGGGGTCAAGCCGATGTGGCCCATCACCGGGATCTCGGCGTCGACGAGGGCTTCGATCATCGGGACCCGCTTGCGTCCACCCTCGAGCTTCACCGACGAGGCGCCGGCTCGGATCAGGGTGGCGGCGTTGCGAACTGTGTCCTCGACGCTCACGTGATAGCTCATCCACGGCAGGTCGCCGACGATCATCGCCCGCGTCGGATTGCGCTCGGCCCGCAGGCCACGGGCAACGGCGGCCACGTGGTGGGCCATGTCAGCGGTCGTCACTTGCAGCGTGTCGTCGTAGCCCAGCACGACCATGGCAAGGGAGTCGCCAACGAGGATCAGGTCGACGCCTGCTTCCTCGGCGATGCGGGCGCCAGGAGCGTCGTAGGCCGTCACCATCACGAGCGGATCGGCGCCGTTGGCGACCTTCCGGGCGCGCACGGCGGGTGCGGTCAAGCGTTGCTTCGGCATCGCTGCCTCCTTCGTCGGGTCCAGCGCCCCTTGGCTGCCGGCCTTCGAGGCCAAGTGTAGGTTCTCGGCCGATGCAAGAACAGCTGGGCACGTGCGACAACTGCGGGCGCGACGACAGTGAGGTCGCCGGGGTGCGACGCATGTACGTGGTTCCGGAGACGTGGGACCAGAAGGGTTCGTCCACCACCCTCGACGAGATCGAGACCTGGTGCTTCTCCTGTCGCACCCAGTACCCCCACGAGGACGCGTAGTTCCCATTCGAAGGATCGGCGCGGGAGCCGTCTTCCGGGACGGTGGCGGGCGGGTGCTTCTGGTTGACCCGACCTACAAGGAGCCGTGGGAGCTCCCCGGCGGGACGGTGGACGAGGGAGAGTCACCGCGCGCTGCGTGTGTCCGCGAGCTCCAAGAGGAGCTCGGCTGGACCGGCGACCTCGGGCGGCTCCTGGTCGTCGACTGGTTGCCCGATCTCGGCGGTCGAGGCGACAGGGTGCTGTTCGTGTTCGACGGCGGCGTGGTCGACGACGAGTTCGTCACACGGTCCGTCCTGCCACCGGATGAGCTGCGGGAGGCCCGCTTCGTCGACGTCGAGCACCTCGGGAACTTCCTCGGCCCCGGCGTGGTCCGGCGCATCCGCCAAGCCCTGGCCAATGCCGCCGCCGGCACCACCTCCTACCTGGAGTTCGGAGATCCGTCCTGATGGTCTCGCTCTGCGGCGCCGCCCTCCGGGCCGAGGGCCTTGCCGCTCGACGGCGGCTGCTCGCTGGCGCTCCCGACGCCGCACCTGTGTGACGGTCTCGCCCGGTGACGCCGAGCAGTGAGTTGGGAGGAGTGGCGATGGGATCCGACCCTCTTCGAGGGAACGGCGCCCTACTACGCCATCGGGCGTCTCCCCTACGCGCCCGGTGGGGCCGAGGCTCTGGCATCGGAGCTCGGTCTCGACGGCACGGGCCGGCTGCTCGACGTCGGCTGCGGGCCCGGCGTCATCGGCGCGGCCTTCGCCCATCTCTTCGCCGACGTCGTCGGCATCGACGCTGATCCGGGAATGGTGGCGGAGGCCGCGCGTCTCGGCGTCCCCAACGCCCGATGGGTGCATTTGCGGGCCGAAGAGCTTCCGGCCGCGCTCGGCATCTTCCGGGTCGTTTCGTTCGCCGCTTCGTTCCACTGGATGGACCGGCCGGTGGTGGCCGAACTGGTCCGAGAGATGCTCGAGCCCGGGGGCGCCGTCGTGCAGCTGGACTCGGAGAACGACCTGCCTGCGGCGGACGTCGTCGAGGCGGTGCGGGTGCGATACCTCGGCGCCGACCGGCGTGCCGGGCAGGCGATCCGTAACACCTCGCCCGATGGCGAGGACGAGGTCTTCCAGGCGGCCGGCTTCGCCCCCGCCGTGGAGGTGCCGTTGCCCGACGGCAGGGTTCTCCACCGTTCGATCGACCAGGTGATTGCCCAGGTGCTGTCGATGTCCGGCACGGCGCCCCATCTCTTCGGCGACCGGCTCGCCGACTTCGAGGCCGAGCTTCGGGCCGCGCTTGTGGACCGGGCGCCGGACGGCATGTTCCCGGTGACCCTTCGCGACAATCGCATCCGCTTCTGGAGACTGTGCTGATGGTCTCGCTCTGCGCCGCCGCCCTCCGGACAGGGGCCTTTCCGCTCGACGGCGGCTGCTCGCTGGCGCTCCCGACGCCGCTGTCACCGTCGGCGGGAGTCAGGAGTTCTTGAGCCAGGACTCCACGGCGCGGGCGAACCGTGGGGCGGCGGCGAGGTCGGTTTCGAAGTAGAGGAAGGGTTCGAGGAGCTCGAGCTCGAGAAGCACGGGTCGGCCGTCGCCACCGAGCAGGGTGTCCACCCGGGCGTAGAGGGGCGTGGCGAAGCGGTCGGGCAGGCGGGACAGCACGTCGGTGGCGAAGGCCAGCGAGTCGGGCCGCACCTCGGCGTGTACTGCCGACTGGCCGATGGCGAGGGCGAAGTCCTCGGGCGGCGGCGCGCCCGGCCGGAGCACCGCTCCTTTGGTGATGGCGTGGCTGACGCGGCCGCCGAAGAAGTAGGTGCCCGTCTCCCCGACCCGGTCGACGTCGGCCAGGTACGGCTGCACCATGGCGGTGCCGCCGGCGGCGCCGATGGCGGCCACGTGGGCCTCGATGGACTTCCGGTCTTCGCCGCGATAGCGGGCCGTGCCCCGCGAGCCGGCGGACACGGCCGGCTTGACGACGACTTCCTCCCACCGCCAGCGCGGGACGCGCTCGCCGGGGTCGACCCACACGGTCGGCACGGTCGCTACGCCGGCGTCGGCCAGGTCGCCCAGGTAGTGCTTGTCGCTGTTCCACTCGAGCAGTGCCGCCGGGTTGGCGAGGCGGGTGACGGCTTCGACGGCGCGGGCCCACGTCAGGAACTCCTCGCGCCGATCGAGGTAGTCCCAGGTGTTCCGGATGACGACGCCGTCGTACGCCGCCCAATCGCGCGCCGGCCCCCACGGCACGACCTCGGCGTCGATGCCCCGAACCGCAAGGGCGGCCAGCATCGGCGGGCCGTCGCTGTGGGTGTCGACGCCGTCGTGCTGGCCGACCGAAGCGCCGGCCGCCACGACACCGCCGACCACGGCGGCGCCGCCCACCACGACACCGCCGCCCACCACGGCGGCGCCGCCCACCACGGCCGCACCGCCGACCACCGCCAAGCCGGC
>JBKJKM010000048.1:0-2581 GCA_046597375.1 Acidimicrobiales bacterium
CTTCAACGAGTTCCAGGTGCTCGACATCCATTTCGTCGAAGATGAAGAGGGCGAGCGCAGGGTCGGGGCCGTCATCGCCTATGAGCAGGCGACCGGCGACCTCCACGTCTTCAACACCAAGGCCTGTCTCTTCGCCAGCGGCGGCTTCGGGAAGATGTTCAAGGTCTCGTCCAACGCCCACACCCTCACCGGTGATGGCCCCGGACTGCTGTATCGCCGGGGCATCCCCATGCAGGACATGGAGTTCTTCCAGTTCCATCCGACGGGCATCTACAAGCTGGGCATCCTGTTGTCAGAGGCGGCCCGCGGCGAGGGCGGCATCCTCCGCAACAGCGACGGCGAGCGCTTCATGGAGCGCTATGCGCCGACGGAGAAGGACCTGGCGCCACGCGACATGGTCGCTCGGGCCATCCAGACCGAGATCCTCGAGGGGCGCGGCATCGGGCCCGACAAGGACGCCGTCTACCTCGACCTGACCCACCTCCCGCCCGAGTTCATCGACGCCAAGCTTCCCGACATCACCGACTTCGTGCGCACCTACCTCGGCCTCGAGCCGAAGACCGATCCGATCCCCATTCAGCCGACGGCGCACTACGCCATGGGCGGTATCCCCACCAACGTCGATGGCGAGGTCGTGGTCGGACCGGAGCAGAAGGTCGTGCGCGGTCTCTACGCCGCCGGTGAGTGCGCCTGCGTGTCGGTGCACGGCTCCAACCGGCTCGGCACGAATTCGCTGCTCGACATCGTCGTCTTCGGCAAGCGGGGCGGGCGGGCCATGGCCGAGTTCGTCAACCGCCCGGACGTCGATCTTCCCGAGATCCCCAAGGGCATCGAGGACGACGTGCGCAGCCGCATCGAGAAGATGAAGGCAGGCAGCGGCGGCGAGAAGGTGGCCGAGATCCGCACCGTCCTGCAGAACGAGATGATGGACAAGGCATCGGTCTTCCGCAGCCAAGAGAGCCTCGACTCCGTGCTCAAGACCGTGCACGAACTGCGCGACCGGTGGGACCGGGTCTCGATCGACGACAAGGGCGAGATCTTCAACTTCGATCTCACCGAGGCCCTCGAACTGGGCTATTTAATCGACCTCGCCGAAGCGCTCGTCGTCAGCGCGTCCGCCCGGCCCGAGAGTCGGGGCGCCCACATGCGTGTCGACCACCCCGGCCGCGACGACGTCAACTGGATGAAGCACACGCTCATCACCCGCGAAGCCGACGGCACCACTTCCCTCGACTACAAGCCCGTCATCGGCGGGGCTTACGAACCCATGGAGCGCAAGTACTGATGAACATGCAAGTCCAAAGGCCGACGTCGGGAGCGCCAGCGAGCAGTCGGCAGCCGAGCGCAGCTTGCGGAGCGAGGCCATGAGCATTGCGCCCGCCATGATCGACGTGGAACTCCGGGTCAAGCGGTACGACCCAGAGCGAGACAAGAAGCCGCACTGGGAGACCTTCAACGTCCAAGTGAAGGCCTTCCGGTCGGTCGTGCTCGATGTGCTCCACGCCGCCAAGTGGGAGTACGACGGCACGCTCACGTTTCGCCGGTCGTGCGCCCACGGCGTGTGCGGAAGTGATGCGATGGTCATCAACGGGGCGAACGCATTGGCCTGCCAGGCGCTCGTAGAGGACTGCGGCAACGTCATCACGGTCGAGGCCATCCGTGGCCTTCCGGTGATCAAGGACCTCGTCGTCGACATGGAGCCGTTCTTCGCCCAATACCGCTCGGTGCTGCCCTTCCTCATCAACAGCGGCGACCCCGGCTACAAGGAGCGCCCCCAGTCGGCGGAACAACGCGAGCGCTTCGACGACACGACCAAGTGCATCCTCTGTGCCGCCTGTACGACGAGTTGCCCGGTCTATTGGGGCAACAGCCAGTACGTGGGACCGGCCGCCATCGTCAACGCCCACCGCTTCGTGTTCGACAGTCGTGACGAGGCGGCCGAGCAACGGCTCGACATCCTGAACCAGCGATCGGGTGTGTGGAAGTGTCGGACGGCCTTCAACTGTTCCGAAGCCTGTCCCCGCGGCATCAAGGTGACGCAAGCCATCGAAGAGGTCAAACGGGCGATTCTCTTCGACCGGGTCTGAAGGTTTTCGCCCTTCGCCGTCGAAGTTTCTCAATTGAACGCCCGATGACGACGAGTCACTGGCGTGCGACGGCCCGGCGCTCCTGCCGGGCGGCTGCACCTCCCGCCCGTGACCTCTCCGACCTCCCTCCTTCGAGTTCTCCGAGATCTCGTCCGGCTTCTCGCCGAGACCCGTGGGCACGTCGTGGACGACGTCGCCACCCACTTCGCCCATCGGTGGAAAGACCCCGACCAAGCCCGCCTCGCCGCCGGATTGTTCATCGGTGCACTGGCGGTCTCGTGCGCCGGTCTCATCGGGGCCGTGACGGTGGCGGAGCCCGAGCCGCCGGTCCACCTCCGGCGCCTGGCCTCCGTGGTCAACCTCCTGGATGCGCCACCGGCGGCCGCGGCCGCCACTTCGCCCTCGACCACGGCAACGCCAACGGCAGCTGAAGACCTCGCTGCGCCGGCGGCGGCGACGTCCGTCAAGGAGCCGGCCCCCGACCCCGCCACGAC
>JBKJKM010000071.1:0-7499 GCA_046597375.1 Acidimicrobiales bacterium
CGATCCGCTGGGTGGCCGCTCCGGCCACGGCGCACACCGTCATGGCATCGAGACCGAAGATGTTGGAGAACCAGACGGATGCGAACCCGTCGGCTTCGGCCTGTTGTGTGTTGGCGATGGCCTCGGCCATGGTGCGGCCACCGACCCCGATACCGATCTTCATGCTCGTGCTCATGGGAACCGAACCTATGCGGCGTAGGCAGCCAGGGCCTCGGCCAGGGTCGCGACCCGCACGCCCGGTTCTTGCACGACGGCTTCCAGCCACGCCGGCCGGCCGATGGCACAGACGGTGATCGGCTCGGCCAAGTCGGAGAAGTGGGTGGCTTGGCGGACGAACGACGTGGCGTAATCGGGCGGGCGGGGGTCGCGCGTCAGCTCGGCCAGCGCCCACGGGTCGGGTGGCGCCGGCGTCGACGGGTCGACGAAGGACACGTACGGCGACGTCGGGGTGATGCCGCCACCCGTCAGCCCTGGTCCGTCGCGAAGGATTGCGCCGCGCACGCCCGACGGGCGCCCGCCGGCGATGAGCACGGCGACGTAGGCGCCGATGCCGCGGCCGACGACCGTGACCTCACCCAGCGCGCCGATGGCGGCGTCGGCGTCGGCCATCAACATCTCGCAGGTGTAGCCGCCGCCCTTGGGCACGGTCGAGTCACCGTGGCCAGTGAAGTCGAGGGCGTAGACCGGGCCGGGCCACGCGTCGTAGATGGGCGGTGCCGCCGCCGGCGAGCGCTCGGCCAGCCCGTGAAGGTGCAGGAGCGGCGATGCGCCGGCTGCGCCCTCCCGCAAGCGATGCAGGGCGAGCTCGGAGCGACCGTGTCGGAGCAGGGTGACGCTGGAGGTCGTCATGCCGGCGTCCCGAGGAAGTCGAGGACGAGCTCGGCCACCTCCTTGGGCTTCTCGATGTGGATGAAGTGCCCGACATCCTCGAAGGCGATCAGCTCCCCATTGGGCGGCAAGTACGGGCGCAACTCCTCGGGGTTGGTGCCCCACCCCATCTGCTCGGGGACGAGGCCGAGGAGCCCGAGCATCGGCAGATCCATGCCGGCGAGGCGCTCGAGTGACCACGAGTTCCGGTACGGGCCGAAGCCGCCCATGCGCAGAGCCGGGTCGATCTTCCAACGCCAGCCGTCGGCGTCCTCGCGCCCCCCGATGGTGACGAGGTAGCGCAACCACTCACTCGACAGGCGCGGGTTCATCCGTCCCCGCCGGGCGGCCAGTTCGTCGATCGTGCCGGGCTTGCGCTCGAGCTCCGACGTCGTTCGCCGGTAGTCGAGCCACCCGGACAGCTCCGATGCCATCAGGCGGGTGCGCTCGTGGCTGGCCACGTCCGGGTGGGGACGGGGCGACGGCATACCGTCGATGTTGACCAGCCTGGTCATGCGATGGGGCAGAGCCTCGGCCAGCTGCAGCATGAGGGCGCCACCCTTGGAGTGCCCGAGGAATGGCACGGCCCGATCCGACACCGAGGCCATCACCGCCACCGCATCGCGGACGTCGGCGTCCCAGGAGTAGAGGGAGGCGTGCTCGGAGTCGCCGTGGCCGCGGTGGTCCCAGGACACGACGCGCCAGCCGGCGTCGGCCAGCAGCGGGGCGAACACGTCGTAGGTGCCGGCGAAGTCGAACCCGCCGTGGGCCACGAGCAATGGCGGCGCCCCTTCGTCACCCCACTCGTGGACGGCGATGCGGAGGCCCGAGGCGTCGACCGAACGCTGGCGGTCGGGCCGGCGGGCCCCGGGATAGGTGACGTCGGCGCTGGACACGGGGCGGGAGGCTAGCGGCGACCTCTACGCTGTCGGCTCGTGCGGGACCTGGTGCGGCTGGCCGACCTCTCCCACACCCTCGATCGGGCCGCGCTGGCGCTGTCCCGCAACGGGATCGACGACCAGAGCGTCGAACTCGCGCTGGAAGAGATCGCCGACGGCGAACGCGAGGCGGTGGCCGTCGCCCTGTCCTATGCCCTGCGGCGACGGGAGCTCGACGGCCCCGAAGCTGTCAACGAGCGGGCCGTCGCCGCCTTGGCCGCGACGGTCCGCCGGATGTCGACGGAGTGACGCCTCCTACTTGGCGTCCTTGCCCAGCATGCGGTTCATCTTGGTCCCGCACGTCGGGCACAGGCCTTGGGCGGCCTTGCGCCCATTGGCCATTTCCTTGACCTCCCCATCGAACTTCCGCTTCTCGCGGCACTTCACGCAATAACCCTCGTACTCAGCCATGGTCGAATCCTCCTCTCGACGCTTCCGAGCGTTGGGCCCGGGAACGTCGTTCGTGCACCCATTCTGTGCCGTCCCAGGCGTCAACGGGTGGATTCAGCGCTGCAGGGCCAGCGCTAGTCGGACGAGCGCCGGCCGCCGAGGCCGGTCACCGGGTCGTAGGGGGGCTCCCGCTCGACGGTCTCGACCGACGCGCGCGCCGCCGTCCAGATCGCACGGTCGATGATCATGTCGACCCGATCCCGGCTCTCGGACTCCTCGGCGGGGGGGACGTGACCGGCGAGATGACGGCGGAACGCCTCCCGAAGGCACACGAGCTGGCCAATGGCGACGTCCACGCGGCCGATGCCGGTGAACATCTCGAGAACCGATGCCAACGCCGGGTCGGCGCCCCAACCGAGGGGCTGGGGACGCTGCAGCGCTTCGGCCACAGCGTCGACGACCATGCGGGCGAGGGGAGGCTGGGAGTCCGGGGGGAGCAGCGGATCCCATCGGCACAGCTCCTGCCACTCGGCTACGACGGCGGCGGCCTCGTCGCGAACCAGGTCGACGACGGCCAGGCGTTCCTCGGATGCGGCGACGAGGCGCAACGCCAGGCCGTCGACGATCGCCGCCAGGTCCCCCTTGGCCACCTTGATCACCCAGGCCGGCTCCCGCCCGTCCTCGAGCGACGAGTTCACGACGACGTTGACGTCGGGACAGTTCGTGGCGATGTCGGGGAGCAGCTGCAGTCCGTCACCGTCGGGGAGTTCGCGATCGAGCACGATCCCCGCCATCTGTTTGTGGAGGAAGTGACGGGCCCGTTTGAGGGACTCGGCCTCGACGACCGTGACACCTTCGAGCTCGAGGCCCATGCGCACGAGGCGGCGGGCGCTCTCGTTGTCGTCCACCACGAGGACGATCGGCGGCTCGACGTCCATGCTCTGAGCCTGCCCACGGAGCGCGCCGAGGAACCCCGTTCAGGGTTGGCGGTACGTCGCCACGACGAAGTCGAGAGGCGTGTCGAGGCGGCCCTCGGCCACCACGGCGGCCCGCACCTCGGGGGCCACGTACCAGGCGTAGGGCGTCATGTTCAGGAGGTCGGCCACGGCCTCCGAAGTGTCGAGGACGAGGTCGCCGGTCACCCGGCGGGTGCCCTCGGCGGCCAGCGCCGTCGTTGCGCCGTCGCGCTCGAAGGGGCCGGTGGCCGGATGGGTCTCGGGTTCGGCGAACAGCTTGGCCTTGAGTCCGGCTAAGTGGTCGGGTCCCGGCGTCACCGTGACGAGGATGGCGCCGGGATGCAGCACCCGCTCGAATTCGGGAGAGTGCAGGGGGGCGAAGATGCTCACGGCCACGTCGACGGCGCCATCGAGCACCGGCAGCTCGTAGACCGATCCGACGGCGTAGTGCGTGCCCGGAGCGGAACGGCGGGCGGCGAGGCGCACCGCCGGCTTGGCGATGTCGACTCCCCACACCTCGACCCCCTCGAAACGGTCGGGCCACGTGCGGGTGTAGTAGCCCTCCCCGCAGCCGGCGTCGAGGACGGCCGCTCCCGGTCGGAGTTCGGCGCCGACCGCGACGGCCACGGCGTCAGCCAGCCGGTCGTAGTGCCCAGCCTCGAGGAAGCGGCGCCGGTGGGCCAGCATTTCGGCACTGTCCCCCGGGTCGCGCTGGCGGCGTTGGTGGGTGATCAGGAGGTTGACGTAGCCCTCGCGAGCCACATCGTGCGCGTGACCGGTCGGGCACCGCCACGAGCGGCGGTCGGCGCTCTCGGTCAGCCCCTCATGGCAGACCGGGCAGCGGAACACGGCCTCATCCTGCCTCGGCGTCGGTGCGAAGCGGGGTGGGGGCGCCCAGGCCGCCGAGCGACGACACGTCGCGGGCGAAGAACAACGCCAACGTCCAGTCGGTGACGATGCGGGCCCGGCGCACGAACCCGGGGAGCATCAACAGGTGGTAGCTGCGGCCCATCCACCAGGCGAGCGGGCCGGTGAAGACGAGGCGCTTCACCTGGGCCGTCCCCTGGTGCTTGCCCAGCGTGACGGCCAGGCCGCGGTTGCGGTAGGCGAACCGCATGGCGGAGCCGGCGCCGAGGTCGGCGGCGACGTTGACACCCGCGACCTTCCCCTGGCGGATGGCGTGTTGCGCCGTGGCCGGGCAGGTGCCGCCCGTGGGATCGGGCACGGCGGCCGCGTCACCCACGGCGTAGACGTCGGTGTGACCGCGCACCCGGAGATGATCGTCGACCACGATCCGCCCCCGTTCGTCGGTGGGCAGGCCCAACTGCCGGGCCAGCGGGTTGGGTCGTTGGCCGGCCGTCCACACGATGGTGTCGGAGCGGAATTTCGGAATCCTCGGGTCGCTCAGCTCGACCATCCCGTTCACGCACGACGTCATGCGGACGCCGAGGTGCACCTCGATGCCCCGCTTGCGCAGCTGCGCTTCGGAGTACGAGGCAAGCCGGCGGTCGAGGCCCGGCAACAACCCCTCGGTCGCCTCCACCAGCACCCACCGCAGGTCACGAGGCCGCAGGTGCACGTAGGTGCGGAGGGCGTCCCGGGCGAGTGACTCGAGCTCGGCCAAGGCCTCGACGCCGGCGTAGCCGCCTCCGACGAACGTGAAGGTCAGCAGCTGGCGCCGTCGGTCCAGATCGGCGGTGGCCTCGGCTGCCTCGAGCTGATGTAGCAGCCGGTTGCGCAGCCAGATGGCGTCGGGGAGGGTCTTGAAGCCGACGGCGTGGGCGAGGAGGCCGGGGATCGGGAACACCGTGGGCACGGCGCCGGGCGACAGGATCACCGTTCGGAAGGAGATCTCGTGGCTTTCGGCGTTGAGGTCGACCACCGTGGCCGTGCGGGCGCCGAGGTCGAGATTGCGCACCTCGCCGGCGACGACCTCGGTGCGAGGCAGGAGTTGGCGCAGCGGGATGACGGAGTGCCGGGGCTCGAGCGTGCCCGACGCCGCCTCGGGCAACAGGGGCGTGAACGTGAAGAAGTTGTCCGGCGCCACCAGCAGCACCCGCTCCGACCGATGCCGGAGCTTCGCTTCAAGGGCCCGGGCCGCCGACGTCCCCCCGAACCCACCTCCCACGATCAGCACCTCGGCGTACCGCATCCGGACCCTCCTCCCGCTTGTGAAGAGATTCACATGCGCCGAGTTCGTTTGTCAACGCCCGTCGTTGCGGTTGCCCTTCCGGTTGCAACATCCCGTTTGTGTTGCCCCTACGGCAGCCCTATGGGCAACAGCAACGCGTTTCGGGGATAACGCGTTTCGGGGATAACGCGTTTCGGGGACCGTAAGGGCAACCCAAACGCCGCCGGGAGGGTGGGTCAGGCGCCGCCGCGGAGGTCGGGAAGGCGGGGAGCGGGCGGCGGAGGGCGGGATGGGCGGCCGCTGGCGGCGATGCGCAGCGGGGCCGCCGGTCGGGGGACGATGCCGATGCGGCGGCCGGCGGCCCGATCGGCGAGGTGGCGCTCGAGGGCGGACACGCGGTCGTCGAACGGCGCACCGAGCGAGGCCATCCACCCCATGGCCGGAGCCAGCGCCTCGGGGGTCAGCGTCCAGCGGGTCTCACGGCCTCGGCGCTCCGACGAGGCCAGGCCGGCCTCGGCCAGCACCAGGAGGTGCTTGGTGATGGCCTGGCGGGTGACCGGGAAGTTGACAGCCAGCTGGGTGGCCGTGGCCCCGCCGTCGGACGCCAGGAGCTCGAGGACTCGCCGACGGGTGGCGTCGGCCAATGCGACGAACACGGGATCCATGCCGATCCTCCTTTCGCAACCCAAGAGTTGCGTGTAGCGTCACCCGCAACCGATCGGTTGCCAAGATAGGCGACCGGAAGAAGGGATGGAGAACGCATGTCCTATCTGGTGCCCACCGTCATCGAGTCGACCAACCGGGGCGAGCGGGCTTTCGACGTGTACTCCCGCCTGCTGGCCGAGCGCATCATCCTCCTCGGCTCCCCGATCGACGACAACGTCGCCAACGTCATCACGGCGCAGTTGCTGCACCTCGAGTCCGTGGACGACGCCAGGGAGATCAGCCTCTACATCAACTCCCCCGGTGGCTCGATGAACGCCATGTTCGCCATCTATGACGCCATGCAATTCGTTCGGGCGCCCGTGGCCACCTACTGCAGCGGCCTGGCGGCATCAGCGGCGGCGGTGATCCTGGCCGGCGGAGCGGCCGGCCGGCGCTATGCCCTGCCCAACGCCCGCATCCTCATCCATCAGCCCCACGGCGGCGCCCAGGGCCAGTCGGTCGACATCGAGATCCAGGCGCGGGAGATGGCCTTCCTGCGCCGGCGGATGCACGAGATCCTCGCCCACCACACAGGCCAGTCCGTCGAGCGGATCGAGAAGGACACCGATCGCGACTACATCCTCGGCGGCGATGATGCCGTCGCCTACGGACTGATCGACCACGTCTTGACGTCGCGCAAGCTTCCGCTCCCCGTGAGCGAGCCTCCGTCGGTCGCTGCCGCAACGGTCCGCTCCATCTCGCCCGGGTTCCAACCCGGCGCACCGGTCCGCCTCGGCTGATGGCCGGGGCGAGCTAGCTCTTGGGGCTGGTGCTCGGCGGCTGCGGTTGCGCCGCTGCGATCTGCTTGGTGGCGTCATCGACGATGCGGAGCAGCGGGTACGGGTTAACGGCCGGGCCGCCACCGGGGTGCACCTCGAAGTGCAGGTGGGCGGGTGTCGTGAGGGCGTTGCCGGTGTTGCCGACGTAGCCGACGAGTTGGCCCGCCGACACGACCATGTTCTCGACGAGGCCCTCGGCGAAGGCCGACAGGTGGGCGTAGTAGTAGCGGGTGCCGCTGGCGCCGACGAGCCACAGCTTGGTGCCGCCGAGAAGGTCGGTGCCGACCTTGATGACCACGCCGCGCTCGACGGCCACGAGAGGCGTGCCCGACGCCGCGAAGACGTCGGTGCCCTGGTGCAGGTGGGCGTAGGCCGTACCGAACATACGAGGAGCCCCGAAGGTGTCGCTGTAGGAGTGGGGCCCAGCGATCGGGAACACGAAGCCGCCGCCGACCACGGCGTTGCCGGCCCGCACGGCCGCCATCTGGATCTGCTTCGCCAGCAGCACCGAGTCGGCACCGTCGAGGACCGTCGACGCCACCGTGAGCGCCGACCGCTTGGCATCGAGGTCGGTCACCAGGGTCTCGAGCTCGCTCCCGAGGGCGACCCGGGCGGCGTTGTACTCGTCGATGCGGGCCCGGTCGGACTCGATCACCGACGACAGCAGCTCGAAGCGGCGGGAGAGGTCGTTGAAGTCCTCGGCCTCGAGGATCTGGTTGATGGGTGAGGCCGG